>JANPMR010000551.1:0-1844 GCA_031427055.1 Rubrivivax sp. | reverse complement strand
ACGGCACCCACCGTCATGCGGCTGTACAGCCCACCACCGCCTTTGAGAACGCAGCCCATCTCAGTGGCCGCACGGCCGCCCGAAGGGCACTGAGCGCCCCCCCGGGAGGCAGCGAACGAAGTAAGCTTGGGGGCTCTTCATGTCAGCTGCCGCAGCAGGATCCGCCACCGCCGCCGGTGGCAGGCGCTGTCGGTGCCGTCTCGGCGGTAGTTTGGGACGCGGCCGTTATGGCCGCCTGGTCGCCGCCGCAGCACGAACCCGCGACGGGCACCGGATCGGGCACGGCTGGTTTCAGGGCCGCCGGAGCGTAGTGCCCGCTGCGCCGCGCCGCGACGACGGCCGCCAGCACCGACAAGGCGATTTCTTCAGGCGTGCGCGCGCCGATCAACTGGCCGGCCGGCGCAATGATGGCGCGCACCGCATCGGCGTCCTGACCGGCTTCGATCAGCGATGCGCGCAGCACCTGGGCCTTGCGCGCGCTGGCC
The DNA here is from genome assembly GCA_031427055.1 of Rubrivivax sp. GTDB lineage: Bacteria > Pseudomonadota > Gammaproteobacteria > Burkholderiales > Burkholderiaceae_C > Rubrivivax. Next base: position 1,359 of record JANPMR010000551.1, on the reverse strand, counting down.
ACGAACCAGATTTGACGGGCCCGCGACGCCAGCGCGGCGCGCAGACCCTGCACGTCGCGCTTGCCCTGCGTAGCGACCACGACGAAGCTGCCCGGCACCACCTGCGCGGCCGCGGCTGCGGCATCGTCGGTCGCGATGACCTGGGCGGCGTCGGCGAAGCGCTGCGGGTCAGCACCTTGGGCCAGGGCCGTTACCCGCAGGCCCACGCGCGGCGCCAGGCCCACCAGAGCCATGGCGACTGGTGAGTCCCCGATCACGGTGAGCCGAGCGGGCGGCAGCATCGGGTCGATGAACAACTCGAGCGTCCCGCCCGAGTGACAGGTCATGCCGAACTCGAGCACATCATCCAGCACCGCGGTCGCATCGCGCGACCCGTCCTTCTCAGCGGCCTCGGCCGGCGCGATGCGGATCATTCGCGCGCGCCCGTCCTGCAGCGCTTGCCGCACCGTGCGCAGCACCGCGGGCTGGGCGCAGCCGCCACCGATCCAGCCATGCACGATGCCGTCCGCGGTGACCAGCGCCTTGTCGCCCGGCCGTGCCGAGGCAGGGGCCTGCACGCGAATCACGGTGACCAGCGCATACGGCTGGTTCTGTTGCTGCAGGCGCTGCGCCGCGGCGAGGAGGTCGGAAGGCGAGTGACTCATGGCATGTCTTTCTTCAATGCAAAGCCTCAATGAGCTTGGGCAGGACCGCCGCAATGCTGGCCAAGTCGGCCCCTGGCGCCAACAGGTTCAGGTGCGGCATGGCGGCGACCATGCCCTGACACACCGGGGCATAGCCAGGCCGTTTGCACAGCGGGTTGAGCCAGACGATACGCCGGGCGCGGCGCCGCAATTGCGCCAGCGCGTCGGACAGCACCGCGGGCTCGCCGGTGTCATAGCCGTCGCTCAGGATGACGACCGCCGTGCGCGAATGCACCAGCCGCGGCGCGTGTTCGCGGTTGAACTGCATCAGGCTGTCGCCAATGCGCGTGCCGCCGGCCCAGCCCTGCGCGATCAGGTGCAATCGCTCCTGCGCGCGCCACGGGTCCGGGTCGTGCAAGGCCTGCGAGACGGCCGTGACCCGGGTGTGAAAAATGAAACTGTGCACGTCGGCCAACTCGGCACTGAGCGCTCGCGCCAGGCGCAGGTAGAAGAAGCTGTAGAGCTGCATCGAGCGGCTGACGTCGAGCAGCAGCACCAGGCGCGGGCGCACGCGGCGACGGTCTTTCCAGACCAGATGGAACGGCGTACCTCCACTGGCCACGCTGCGGCGTATCGTGCCCTGCAGATCCAGGCGCCGCCCATGCCGCGCGCGCGCTTCGCGGCGCAGCCGGATGTGTTTCAACTGACGGGCAAAGCGTCGCATCAAGGCTTCGAT
>JANPMR010000550.1:0-11627 GCA_031427055.1 Rubrivivax sp. | reverse complement strand
GTGGTCTGCATGATCGACCGCTACGTGGTGGGCGGCTTCTACCGCGTGCATGCCGAGCGCGGGCCCGACGAGATCCTCAACGCACCGGGCTCCAGCTTCGTGCCGCTGGCCTTTGCCGAGAGCAGCCAACTGCCGCGGCCGGGGGTCAAACCTGGCGTCAGCGCGCCCAACCGCTTCTACATGTACGGCGTGATCGGCCGCCTGGCCATGCTGGCCGCGGCCTACGAACTCGAGGCGACCGACCCCGACGCCGAGAGCTTTGACTGAAGACCCGAGGCGCGGTGCCTGCTGCTCGGCCATCGCGTCGAAACCGGGCAGAATCGCCCGACCCCAATGAGCGCCGATTCACGTCCCCCCCGAGCCGGCGCGCTGGCATCGCTCACGCTGGCTGCGGTGGGCGTGGTCTACGGCGACATCGGCACCAGCCCGTTGTATGCGCTGAAAGAAGTGTTCGCGCACGGCCGCGTGCCGCTCACGCCCGAGAACATCCTGGGCATCCTGTCGCTGGTCTTCTGGACGCTCACGGTGGTGGTGTCGCTGAAGTACGTGACCCTGATCCTGCGCGCCGACAACAACGGCGAAGGCGGCCTCATCGCCATGCTGGCGCTGGCCTCGCAGGCAGTGAAGGCGCGGCCGGTGCTGCGCTCGCGGCTGCTGCTGCTGGGCATCTTTGGCACGGCAATCTTCTTCGGTGACGGCGTCATCACGCCCGCCATCTCGGTGCTCTCGGCGGTCGAGGGCCTGGAGGTGGCCGCGCCCGGGCTGCACCGCTTTGTCGTGCCGGTGACCGTGGTCGTGATCACGCTGCTGTTCATGGCGCAGCGCTATGGCACCACTGTGGTCGGGCGCCTGTTCGGGCCGGTCACGCTGCTCTGGTTTGCCGTGCTGGCCTTGTTGGGCGTGGTGCACGTGCTTGAGAACCCGCAGGTGCTGGTGGCGCTGTCGCCGACCTTTGCCCTGGGTTTTCTCGTCAATCACCCGGGAATCTCTTTCATCGCCCTGGGCTCGGTGGTGCTGTGTGTCACCGGCGCCGAGGCGCTGTATGCCGACCTCGGGCACTTCGGCAAGCGGCCGATCCGCCTGGCCTGGTTCGTGGTGGTGATGCCGGCGCTGCTGCTCAACTATTTTGGCCAGGGCGCGATGCTGCTGCTCGACCCGGCCAAGGCCAAGAACCCGTTCTACGAGATGGCGCCCGAGTGGGCGCTGTTCCCCCTCATCGGGCTGGCCACGCTGGCCACCGTGATCGCCTCGCAGGCGCTCATCACGGCGGCCTTCTCGGTCACCAAGCAGGCCATGCAACTGGGCTACCTGCCGCGGCTGCGCATCCTGCACACCAGCGTGCGCGAGACCGGCCAGATCTACGTGCCCTTCGTCAACTGGGCGCTCTACGGCTGCGTCGTGTTTGCGGTGGTGATGTTTGGCTCCAGCAGCGCGCTGGCCTCGGCCTACGGCATCGCGGTGACCATCGACATGACCATCACCACGGTGATGACCTTCTTTGTCATCCGCTGGGCCTGGAAGCTGCCCTTGTGGCTGTGCATTGCGGCCACCGGTTTCTTCTTCGCCGTCGACATCGTCTTCTTAGCTGCCAACGCCGTGAAGATTCTCGAAGGCGGCTGGTTCCCGCTGGTCATTGGCGCGGGCATGTTCACACTGATGGTGACCTGGAAGCGCGGCCGCCGCCTGATGGCCGACCGCATGCGCGACGAGTCGATCGAGCTCGAGCCATTCCTCGAGTCGATCTTCCTCAGTCCGCCGGTGCGGGTCTCGGGCACGGCAGTATTTCTCAGCGCCGAGAGCGGGGCGACGCCGTTTGCGCTGCTGCACAACCTCAAGCACAACAAGGTGCTGCACGAGCAGAACCTGTTCGTCACCGTGCAGCACCACGAAGTGCCGTGGATCGGCTTCGGCCGCCGCTGCGAGGTGGAGTCCCTGGGCCGCGACTGCTGGCGCGTCACGCTGCACTTCGGCTTCAAGAACGAGCCCGACGTGCCCGATGCGCTCAAGCTGCTGGCCAGCCGCGGCGTGCAGCTCGACGACATGGAAACCAGCTACTTCCTGAGCCGCGACACCGTGATCCCCACCTTTGGCGGTGGCATGGCGATGTGGCGCGAAAAGCTGTTTGCCAGCATGCACCGCAACGCGGCCGCGGCGGCTGACTTCCTGCACCTGCCGACGAATCGCATCGTCGAACTTGGCACGAAGGTGGAAATTTAGGCGGCGAGCAAGTCGCTGAACAGCGGGTCGCGCCGGGTGCGTGGCCGGTAGCTGCCGACGCGCCGCGCGATCTCGGCGATGTGCTCGGGCGTGGTGCCGCAGCAGCCGCCGGCGATGTTGAGAAAACCGGCGCGCGCAAACTCTTCCATCAGGCCGCCGGTGACGGCCGGGGTCTCGTCGAAGCCGGTCTCGCTCATCGGATTGGGCAGGCCGGCGTTGGGGTAGCAGCTGACGTAGGTGTCGGGCGCGACCTTGCTCAACTCTTCGATGTAGGGCCGCATCACCGCGGCGCCCAGGGCGCAGTTCAGGCCGATGGCCAGCGGTTTGGCGTGGCGCACCGAGTTCCAGAACGCGGCCACCGTCTGGCCGCTCAGGATGCGGCCCGAGGCGTCGGTGACGGTGCCCGAGACCACCACGGGCAGGCGCTCGCCGGTGTCGGCCATCAACTCGTCGAGCGCAAAGATCGCGGCCTTGGCGTTGAGCGTGTCGAAGATGGTCTCGACCAAGAACAGGTCGCAGCCGCCCTCGAGCAGGGCCTGGGCTTGTTCACGATAGGCGACGCGCAATTGGTCGAAGCTGACGTTGCGCGCACCGGGGTCGTTGACGTCGGGGCTGATGCTGGCCGTGCGCGGCGTCGGGCCCAGGGCGCCGGCCACGAAGCGGGCCTTGCCGTCGGCTGCGGTCGCCGCGTCGGCGGCCTCGCGTGCCACGCGCGCCGCGGCCAGGTTCATCTCGCGTGCCAGGTGCGCCAGACCGTAGTCTTCTTGCGCGATGCTCGTGGCGCCAAAGGTGTTGGTCTCGATGATGTCGGCGCCGGCGGCCAGGTACTGGCCGTGGATCTCGCGGATCACGTCGGGGCGCGTCAGCACCAGCAGGTCGTTGTTGCCTTTCAGGTCCTTCGGGTGGGCGGCCAGGCTGGCGTTGCGAAAGTCCGCCTCACCGAGCTTGTAGCGCTGGATCATGGTGCCCATGGCGCCGTCGATGATGGCGATGCGGTGCTGCATCAGTGCGGCCAATGCAGCGCCTCGGGTGTAGGTGACAGGGGTCTGGGTCATCGGTCGGTCTCCGGGCTGCGCGCGGCAGTGTGGACGTGCGTGCCGCGCGTGCCGTGGGGCGGCCGCGTGGCCAGAGGTGCCGATTGTAGGAAGACCGCGCAAGCGCGGTGGCGGCGCGACTACAGCGTGCGAATGCGCTGCTTGCGGCGTCGGCGCTTGGTGGGCGTGACGGCGCCGTCACGGTGGCCGCCGCGCTTGTCGACGCTGCGGCGCAGCTCCAGGTCGAGCGCCATCACCGCCATCACCAGCGGCGCCAGCACGCCGCCCACCAGGCTCAGCACGGCGGACGGCAACTGGTCCTTGAACACCGAACCCACCTGCGACTGCAGGCTGGCACCTATCGTCAGGACTTCCTGCCCGCCCACGAGGCTCAGGCCGAGCACCACGCCGGAACCTACGCGCCACAGCGGCAACTTGCGGGTGGCCTCGTCGGGGCGAAAGGCCACGGCGAGGGCAATGGTTGCGCCCGTCATCAGCAGCACGGCGGCGCCGGCCGAGAAGTCAATGCGCCAACGCAGGCCCGGCCGGAAGCCGACGGCGCTGAGCCAGCCGGCCTGCACGGCCAGCGCAATGCCCCCGAGCAGGATGCCGCAGCCGATGATGGCCAGCAGATTCTGCCGGTGCATCAGCCAGTAGGCAGGCAACAGCACCGCCACGATGGCGCCTGCCCACAGCGCCGGCGCCGCCAGCAGGCGATACCCCGGGGTGAAGCTCAGCGGCGCTGCCGCCACCGACAGCACCAGCGCGGCACAGATGCCGGTGCCCAACGTGAAGGCGGCCAGCAACAACGCCAGCCAACTCTCGCGAATCGAAGGCTGGCGCTGCGCCTCGCGCAGCCAGCCGAGGAAGACATGCGCGGCCAGCCACGCCACAGCGGCGGCCAGCGCCCAAAGGAGCAGAGAAGATTCGCCCAGGGACGAAGAGGATGGCGTCATCGAGACGGATGGGTGATCACGTGCCACCCATGATCGCACTTTCTCAGTGCGGTCCGAGGGGCGCCGGCATGGTGGGGTCGAACAGCGAGGGGCGGAACATCGCACCGCCATCATCGCCGTGGCGGTCGCTGTCGTCGTGCGCCCACAGCGCCAGCGCCACCGCCGTCATCGGCTTGGCGAAAAGGTAGCCTTGCAGTTCGTCGCAGCCCAGGGCAATCAGCGCGTCGCGCTGGGCCTCGGTTTCCACACCCTCGGCCACCACGTGCAGGCCCAGCGAATGCGCCATCTGCACGATGGCCTTCACGATCGAGCGTGCCCGGTCGCTGGTGGCCAGGTCGATGACGAAGGCGCGGTCGACCTTGAGTTCGGCCGCCGGCAGCTTGCGCAGCGAGGCCAGGCTGGAGTGCCCGGTGCCGAAGTCGTCGATCGACACGTGCAGCCCCGCCTGGCGCAACTGCTCAAAGGCGGCTCGGGTGTGCGCCGTGTCTTCCATGGCCACCGATTCGGTGATCTCTACCGTCAGCCGGCCGGCCGGGATGCCATAGCGGTGCAGGCAATCCTGGATGTGCGGCACGAGATCGTCCTGGCGCAACTGGTGCCCCGACAGGTTGACCGCCACACGCATGCGCAGCTCTTTCTGGCGCCACTCTGCGGCCTGGCGGCAGGCCTCCTCGACCACCCAGCGGCCGATGCTGGCGATGAGCCCGTAACGCTCGGCCAGCGGGATGAAGATGCCCGGACTGATCATGCCGCGCTTGGGGTGTTGCCACCGTATCAGGGCCTCGGCGGCGGTGATCTGAAGGCTCTGGGCGTCGACCTTGGGTTGGTAGAGCAACTGGAACTCGCCGCGGTCGACGGCGTGGCGCAGGTCCTGCAAGAGCTCGGCCTGGTCGCGCAGATCGACTGCCATCGCCGGCTCGAAGTGCGCGTGGCCGGCGCCGCCACCCAGCTTGACGGTGCGCATGGCCAGCGCCGCGTTGGCCAGCAGGCGCGGCCGCCCGCCGTGGTCCGGGTAGATCGCGATGCCTACCGAGGCGGTGAGCCGCAGGTCGAGCCCCTCGACCGCGAAGGGCTGGTGCAGCACCTGCAGCAGCGCGATGGCGCCTTCGCTGGCCTGGCTGCGGTCAGCGTCGAGCACCAGGGCGAACTCGTCGCCGCCCAGGCGCGAAACCATCGGCCGGTCGCCGACGAAGGTCGACAGCCGGCTGGCGGTCTGCGCCAGCAGGGCGTCGCCAACGCGGTGGCCGAAGCCGTCGTTGAGTGGGCGGAAGTTGTCCAGGCCGACATAGAGCACGGCCAGCGGCGTGCCGTTGCGGTCGCAGGTCTGCACCGCGGCGTCGAGCACGCTCTCGAATTCCTGCCGGTTGACCAGGCCGGTCAGGGCGTCGTGGCCGCGCAATTCGCTCAGTTCGAAGTTGGCGTGCTTGAGGCGCGAGCGCAAGGCGAGCCGGCTGCGCGCCAGCCGCACGAAGAGCACCGCGCCCAGCGCCAACGCCACCAAGCAGGCGACCAACGCGACGGCGAGCGGCTGCGACTCGATCAACGTCAGGACATCTGCGGCAGGGGACCCCATTCGCTGCATATCGGTCGTGGCGCCAATGACTTGAGCACGGCGTGGCGCACGGCGTCAGGGGGCGGAACTGCTGCGCAACAGGAACTCGAGGCCCTCGCCGCTGGCCCGCACGGCCAGATGCAGCCGCACCGGCAAATGGTGCCGCGCCGGGTCGACCCACACCTGCACCCCGGTGTCGTAGGGGCGGCGTGGCTCGCGTTGCAGCTTCAGCGCCTCGACACGCTCGCCGCCGGGCAAGTCGACCGCCTCGGATCCGGACACAGCAAACACCCAGACCTCGCCGTCGCCACGCGCGCCGGCCACGAACATCGAGACCTGCGCGCCGGGGAGGGTCAGCGCCGGGTTGGCCGCCAGCACGGCCGCCAGCTGCACGATCCAGCTCAGCCGGTCCTGCGCGCCGGCGACCAAGGCGTATTCCACCGGCGGGCCACTGAAGGTGATGCGGCCGTTGCCGCCGGCCTGGCGCTGGAAGTTGGCCGCCCGCAACTCGCGCCCGCGGCGGCTCTCGACATGGCGCTCGGGCGCCAGGCCGGCGGCGTCGAAGCCGCCCAGGCTGCTGCTGCCGGGCAGGCGCTGGCCGAAGGCCTGAGCCTGCAAAGCCAGCGTGTAGCCGGCCGGCCCGGTCTGCCAGCGCAGCGTGGCCTGCCCGCCGGCCAGGCCGCGCTGGGTGTCGAACGTCAATGTGAATGGCGCCGGCACGCGGGTGGCGTAGACCGGCGGCTCGTTGCCGCCGGGCGGCGCCATCAGGGGCGGGCTCTCGTCCGCCCGACGCGTCGCGTCGGAGGCGCCCGGGCCTGCGCTCGCACTCGCGATTGGAGTTGGCGTTGCGGCGGCGGTGGCTGTGGGCGCTGCGGCCACCGGTGGGGGTGGCGACGCAGCCGACTTGGACGGCGCTGCCGTCGGTCGGGCAGCCTGCGAAGGCGCAGCCGTGGCGGTGCGCGGGGTCTCCCCGACCTGCCGGATCTGCCGCACCTGCAGCGGCCGCGAGGGTTCGGCCCGCCAGCCCGGACCGGGCGCGCCTGGCCACAGCCCCAACAGCCCCGCGTGCACGGCGAGCACCGCCACGCCGACGGCCGCCGCCGCGCGCCAGCGCAGTGTGGTCTGGGGGTGGGATGTCGCGTGCGCCGCCGTCACCCCACAATAGTGCCATCGTGATTCCCCGCCTGCGCGGCCCGCGGCTGCCCCGGACATGAAACTCGCCACCCTCAAGGACGGCTCGCGCGACGGTCAACTGGCCGTGGTTTCGCGCGATCTTGCGAGCGCCCACTTCGCTACGGGCATCGCAACCACGCTGCAGCAGGTGCTGGACGACTGGAACTTCCGCGCGCCGCAGCTCGAGGATCTGTACGCCACGCTGAATGGCGGCAAGGCACGCCATGCCTTCGCCTTCGAGCCGCGCGCGTGCCTGGCGCCGCTGCCCCGCGCCCATCAATGGGTCGATGGCTCGGCCTACCTCAACCACGTGGAGCTGGTGCGGCGCGCGCGCGGCGCCGAAGTGCCGGCCAGCTTCTATGAAGACCCGCTGATGTACCAGGGCGGCAGCGACGACTTTTTGGGCCCCTGCGACGACGCCGCGTTTGCCAGCGCCGACTGGGGCATCGATTTCGAGTCCGAAGTGGCCGTCATCACCGGCGATGTGCCGATGGCGGCCACGCCCGAGGCCGCGCTCGAAGGCGTGCGCCTGCTCATGCTGGTCAACGACTGGAGCCTGCGCAACCTGGTGCCGGGCGAGCTGGCCAAGGGTTTCGGCTTCCTGCAGAGCAAGCCGGCCACCGCCTTCGGCCCGGTGGCGGTGACGCCCGACGAGCTGGGCACTGCCTGGCGCGGCGGCCGCGTCCATCTGCCGCTGGAGAGCCGCTGGAACGGCCAACGTGTCGGCCTGACCGACGCCGGCCCGGAGATGACGTTTCACTTCGGGCAGTTGATCGCGCACGTGGCCAAGACGCGCCGGCTGCGCGCCGGCAGCATCGTCGGCAGCGGCACCGTGAGCAACAAGGACTGGAGCCACGGCGTGAGCTGCATCGCCGAGAAGCGCGCCATCGAGACCATCGAGAGCGGCGCGCCCAAGACCGCCTTCATGCAGTTTGGCGACACCATCGGCATCGAGATGCGTGGCGTCGACGGTGCCAGCGTCTTTGGCGCCATCGAGCAGCGCGTTGTGCCGCTGCAAACGGAGGCCCCGTGATGACGCATCCGTGCCGTTGGATCATGGCCGGCCTGCTGGCCGCCGCGAGCCTGGCCGCCGCCGCGCAGCCGGCCAAGTGCCCGCCGCCCTTGCCCGCCACCGCTGCCACCGCGCCGGCGCGCGATGTCGGCATGCTGTGGCGCGCCACCAAGGACGGCCGCAGCTCCTACCTCTTCGGCACGCTGCATGTCGGCAAGCCGGCGTGGCGGCGCTTTGGGCCGCAGGTCAGCGCCGCGCTGCGGGCCAGCGACATCGTGGCGCTCGAGATCGATCCCAGCGACCCTGAACTGCTGCGCCTGATGGCCGAGCTGCGCCCGCCGCAAGAGCTGCCGGCGGCGTTGCAGCAGCGGCTGATGCGGGCCTTTGAGCGCGCTTGCGTGGCCGCCGAGTCGCTGGCCACGCTGCACCCGGTGCTGCAGGCCACGACGCTGACGGTGCTCGAGGCGCGCTGGTTTGGCCTCGACCCCGGCCACGCGCTAGAGCAAGCGCTGACGGCGCAGGCGCGCGCGCTGGGCCGACGCGTCATCTCGCTCGAGACCGCGGCGCAGCAGACGGCGGCGCTGGTGCCGGACGACGAGGCCGAAGCCCGCTCGCTGCTCGACCAGAGCCTGCAGCAGCTCGAAGACCAAAGCGCGCGCCGCGTGTTGCGGCGTCTGACCTCGGCCTGGGAGCAGGGCGACCTGGCGACGCTGGAGGACTACGCCAAGTGGTGCGAGTGCGTTGCGACCGAGGCCGACCACAGCTTCTTGCGCCAGCTCAACGACGCACGCAACCCGGGGCTGGCCGATGGCATCGAGGCTCAGCACCGCCAGGGCAAGCGCGTCTTTGCCGCGGTGGGCGCGCTGCACATGACCGGCCCGCAGTCGCTGCCGGCACTGCTGGCCCAGCGCGGATTCCGCGTCGAGCGCGTGCCCTTCGCGCGCTGACACTGCCGCGCGAGCGCACAATTCCGCCATTGTTTACAGCGGGAGTGACTTGATGACGGGTGCAACCGATCTGGCGCGGCTGGTGCCGGGCTTCGACTTTCTTCAGGGCCTGCTCAAGAACGCAGGTTCCGGCATTCCCAACATCGGCCAATGGGTGGCGCCCACGCTCAACCCCGAGGAGCTGGCAAAGCGCATCGATGAGTTGCGCACGGTGCAGTTCTGGCTGGAGCAAAACGCGCGCCTGCTGGCCACCACCATCCAGGCGCTCGAGGTGCAGCGCATGACGCTCGCCACCCTGCAAACCATGAACCTGCCGCTGGCCGACCTGGGCGAGGCGCTGAAGATCAAGATGCCGACGGCGTCCAGCGCGTCGACAGCTTTCGCGTCTGCAGCGCCGGCATCGCAGCCGGCGGCGCGCAAGGCCCCGGCTGGCCGTGCGGCCAAGGCGCCTGCGGCAGCGCCAGCCGCGGTCGACCCCATGCAGTGGTGGGGCGCGTTGACGCAGCAGTTCACCGAGATCGCGGCCAAGGCGGTGAAGGACTCGGCTGCCGACAGCGCCAAGTCGCTGGCTGGCGCGGTCGTCAAGCAGTCGCTTGACACGGCCGGCGGCGTCATCAAGAAGGCCGTGACCGCGCCTGCACGCGCCGCCGCCCGCGCGGCCGCGCCGCGCAAACGCGGCTGAGCGCAGTAGGGCGATGGCAGGCTTTCTCGTCGGCCACGCGACGCACCCTGATTGGCGCGGCGCGCTGGCATTGGCGGCAGCGCAGATCGAGGCCCGCCGCGGCGCGCACGAGGCCAGTGCCAGCGGGCCGCTGTCGCTGGGCTTCGTCTACTTCACCGATGCCTACGCGGCCCATGCCGACGCGCTGTACGCCGCGCTGCGCCTGCAGTGGCCGGGCCTGAGCTGGGCCGGCTGCGTGGGCGTGGGCGTGGCCGCTGGGGGCGTGGAGTACATCGACGAGCCGGCGCTGGTGCTGATGCTGGCGTCGCTGCCGGCGGGCCGCTTCGAGGTCTTCTCGGGCGCGCGCAAGCTGCAGCGCATCGAGCCCTTCAGCGCGCTCGTGCACGCCGACCCGGCCACCCCCGACCTGGCCGAGTTGATCGCCGAGATGAGCGACCGCACCACCTCGGGCTATCTGTTCGGCGGCCTGGCCTCATCACGCGGCGACGCCATGCACCTGGCCGATGGTGTCTGGCGCGGCGGCCTGTCGGGCGTGGCCTTTGCGCAGGATGTGGCCCTGGTGTCGCGCGTCACCCAGGGCTGCCAGCCACTGGGGCCGGTGCACCAGGTGACGGCCTGCGACCGCAACGTCGTCACCGAACTCGACGGCCGGCCGGCCTTGCAGACCTTGCTGGCCGAACTCGGCATCGACAATCTCGACGATCCGCGCCAGGCCTTGCCGCGCCTGCGCGCCACGCTGGTGGGCCTGACCGATGCGCACGACAGCGCGCTGGTGCGCGGCGGCCAGTTCGGCACCGATACGCGGGTGCGCCACCTGATCGGGCTGGACCCGTCGCGCCAGGCGGTGGCGGTGGCCGACGTCCTCAGCCCCGGTATGCGGCTGACCTTCTGCCAGCGCGACGTGCAGGCGGCGCGGCGTGACCTGGTGCGCATTTGCAGCGAGATCCGCGACGAGGTCGAATCGCACACCGAATCGGCCCTTGCGGCCGGCACACCCACACCCACCGAGCCGGCGCGGCAGATTCAGGGCGCGCTGTACATCAGTTGCTCGGGCCGCGGCGGACCGCACTTTGGCGGCCCCTCGGCCGAGATGAAGATCGTGCAGCACGCGCTGGGCGACGTGCCTCTGGTCGGCTTCTTTGCCGCCGGCGAGATCGCGCGCCACCACCTCTACGGCTACACGGGCGTGCTGACGGTGTTCGCCGGCGCGGTGACGTGACCCCCAACACGCCTGCGGCGTGGTCTCCCCCCAGGGGGATCAGGCCGCTTCGGGCGGGCGGGCGCGCCGCGTGCCCATGAGTGACATCCCGCCTGCCCTCAAGCATCTCACCGTCTGGCTGCTCGTCGCCACCGGCCTTTTTCTGGGCGTGCAGGCCTGGCAGGCGGAGCGCCAGCGCTCGCTGTTCACGGTCGACGGGGGTGTGATCGAACTCAAGCGCGGGCGCGACGGTCACTTTCATTGGCCGGGGCGCGTGAATGGCCTGGCGGTGGACTTTCTCGTCGACACCGGCGCCACGCGCAGCGCGCTGCCGCAGGCGCTGGCCGAACGTGCCGGGCTGGTGTTCGAGGGCCGCACGCAGTCGGCCACTGCCGCCGGCGTGACGCAGGGCTGGACAGCGCGCGCCGACGTACAGCTCGACGGCGGCGTGCGCGCCGAGCGGCTGCCCGTCACGGTGTTGCCGGCGCTGAGCGCGCCGCTGCTGGGCATGGACGTGTTGTCCAGGATGCGCTTCACGCAAGAGAGCGGCGTGCTGCGCTTCGAACCCATGGCAAGCCCGCCTCGATAAGCCCCGCGCCAGTCAAAACCGAGATGACCGCACGGTGCAGCCGCCACGTTGTGGGGCCGGCCGAGTGACATCGTAAAGTCGGGGCCGGGCCGCGGTGTGCGCGGCCAGCGAGGAGCACGATTCGATGAACGCGCCAGCTGCGCACCCCGCCATCGGCGCTGCCGATCGTGCCGCCCGCCAGCAAGCCGTGGTGGCTGCGCTCTCGCCCTTGCTGCCGCCACATGCGCTGCTGTGGACGCCCGAGGACACCGTGCCCTACGAGTGCGA
>JANPMR010000549.1:0-3791 GCA_031427055.1 Rubrivivax sp. | reverse complement strand
GGCGAGATCCACCAGTCGCTCGAAGGCGCCGAAGAACATGGCGCTGGCAGCGCGGTGAAGGCCACCTTCGCCGCCGTGATCATGCAGATCATGATCATCGACCTGGTGTTCTCGCTCGACTCCATCATCACCGCGGTGGGCATGGTCGATGACGTCAAGATCATGATCGCCGCGGTCATCGTGTCGGTGGCGCTGATGATGGTGTTTGCCGGTCCCATCGGGCGCTTCGTGTCGGATCATCCGACCATCAAGATGCTGGCGCTGGCCTTCCTGGTGGTGGTGGGCGTGGTGCTCGTGGCCGAGGGCTTTGGCCACCACGTGCCCAAGGGCTACGTCTACTTCGGCATGGCCTTCTCGCTGGGCGTGGAAATGCTCAACATCCGGCTGCGCAAGAAGTCGGGCAAGCACGTGCAGTTGAACCCGCAGCGCATCCCCGGCGGCGAGTAGCGCGCCGGCGCACGGCGGCGGCGGGAGGCTGCCGCCGTGCGGCGATCAGGCCGTCGGCAGCTTGTGCTCGCGAAACTGCTCGCGCAGCTTGATCTTCTGCATCTTGCCGGTGGCGCCGAGCGGAATCGCATCGACGAAGACCACGTCGTCGGGCGTCCACCACTTGGCGATCTTGCCCTCGTAGAAGGCAAGCAGCTCCTCGCGCGTGAGCTCGGCGCCGGGCTTCTTCATGACCACCAGCAGCGGCCGCTCATCCCACTTCGGGTGCTTGGCGGCAATGCAGGCCGCCATCGCCACCGCGGGGTGGGCCATGGCGATGTTCTCGAGGTCGATGCTGCCGATCCATTCGCCGCCGCTCTTGATGACGTCCTTGCTGCGGTCGGTGATGATCATGTAGCCGTCGGCGTCGATCTTGGCCACGTCGCCGGTGGGGAACCAGTCGCCGTCCTGGCCATGCACCAGCGGGTCGCCGCCCTCGTCCTTGAAGTAGCGGCTGATGATCCAGGGCCCGCGCACCAGCACGTCGCCGGTGGCCACGGCGTCCCAAGGCAGCTCGGCGCCGTCCTCGCCCACGATCTTCATGTCCACGCCGTAGACCGCGCGGCCCTGCGTGGCCATCACGGCCAGTTGCTGCTCGGGCGTCTGCGCCACGTGCTGGGCCTTGAAGCCGGCGGCGGTGCCGATCGGGCTCATTTCGGTCATGCCCCAGGCGTGGGTGACGTGCACGCCGTAGTCGTCGCGAAACTTCTTGATCATGGCCGGCGGGCAGGCCGAGCCGCCGATGGCACTGCGCCGCATGGTGCTGAACTTGAGATGGTTGGCGTCCATGTAGCCCAGCAGGCCTTGCCACACCGTGGGCACGCCGGCCGAGATGGTGACGCCCTCGGCTTCGAACAGGTCGTGCAGCGACTTGCCGTCCAGCCCGGCGCCCGGCAGCACCAGTTTGCAGCCGGTCATGGGCCCCAGGTAGACGATGCCCCAGGCGTTGACGTGGAACATCGGCACCACGGGCAGCACGCAGTCGGCGGCGCCGACGTTCAGGCAGTCGGGCAGCGCGGCGGCAAAGGTGTGCAGCATCGTGCTGCGGTGGCTGTAGAGCACGCCCTTGGGGTTGCCCGTGGTGCCCGAGGTGTAGCAAAGTGAGCTGGCGGTGTTCTCGTCGAAGCTCGGCCATTCGTAACGGCCGTCCTGCGCGGCCAGCAGTTCCTCAAAGCACAGCAGGCCCGGCAACTTGGCCGCCTGATCGGCCGCCGGCATGTGCGCGCGGTCGGTCATGGCCACCCAGTGCTTGATGGTCTTGGTGCGCCCCGCCACGGCCTGGATCAGCGGCCAGAAGCTCATGTCGAAGAACAGCACCTGGTCTTCGGCGTGGTCGGCGATGTAGCTCACCTGGTCGGGGTGCAGGCGCGGGTTGAGCGTGTGCAGCACGGCGCCCGAGCCGCTGACGCCGAAGTACAGCTCCATGTGGCGGTAGCCGTTCCAGGCCAGCGTGGCGACGCGATCGCCGGTCTTGACACCCAGCGCGGCCAGCGCCTGGGCGACGCGGCGCGCGCGGCCGCCGATGGCCTTGTAGGTCGTGCGGTGGATGTCGCCCTCGACTCGCCGGGAGACGACTTCGCGGTCCCCGTGATGCCGCTCGGCATGCACGATGAGCGAGGAAATCAGCAGCGGCATCTGCATCATCTGGCCGTTCATGGCGTTCCTTCAGGGCTGAGGTTTCACCCCGGGCCGTTGCGCGGGGCGGATGGCATTCTGCGGCATCCGCCGCTGGCCGCAGCGGCCGGTCACCCGCTCAGCCGCCGGGCGCGATGCCGGCCTCGGCGCGCAGCTCCAGCGCGCGCTGCATCGCCGCCGCGAGCGCGCTCATGTCGATCGGCTTGGCGACGTAGTCGTCCATGCCGGCGGCCAGGCAGGCCAGGCGGTCTTCGGCGCGGGCGTGTGCGGTCATGGCGACGATCGGCAGCGCCGCCACCGGGCCCGCCAATCGCCGGATGGCGCGCGTGGCCTCGGCGCCGTCCATCTCGGGCATCTGCATGTCCATCAGCACCAGATCGTGCCCGCCGGCCTGCACGAGCTGCAGCGCCTCGCGCCCGTTGGACGCCAGCACGACAGCGTGCCCCAGGCGCTCGAGCATGGCCTGGATGACGAGCTGGTTGACCGGGTTGTCCTCGGCAGCCAGGATGCGCAGCCGCCGTGTGGGTGAGGGCGTGAGCGCAGGCGCGGGAGTGGGTGTCGGCAGCTTGGCGGCCGCCGCCGGCGCCACAGCGGCCGGTGCGTCGCACACGACGGTGGCAAAGAACTCGCTGCCCGTGCCGAGCTGGCTGTCCACGGTGATGCTGCCGCCCATGCGCTGCACAAATTCGCGCGTGATGGCCAGCCCCAGGCCGCTGCCGCCGTGGCGCCGCGCCATCGTGGCGTCGGCCTGGCTGAAGCGCGCAAACAGCCTGGGCATCAGTTCCTGCGGTATGCCGATGCCGGTGTCGCGCACGCGGATGCCCAGCTCGATCCGGCCGCTCGTCAGCACCCGCTGCGACAGCAGGACACGCACGCTGCCGCGGTCGGTGAACTTGAGCGCATTGCCGATCAGGTTGAACAGCACCTGGCGCACGCGCACGCCGTCGCCCAGCAGATGGCGCGGGACATCGGGCGCGACGTCCAGCGCAAAGGCCAGGCCCTTGGCCAGCGCCCGTTCG
This sequence comes from Rubrivivax sp., assembly GCA_031427055.1. Taxonomy (GTDB): domain Bacteria; phylum Pseudomonadota; class Gammaproteobacteria; order Burkholderiales; family Burkholderiaceae_C; genus Rubrivivax. The sequence continues at coordinate 651 of JANPMR010000549.1, read as the reverse complement.
CGCATCAGCTCAAACACTTCCTCGGCCAGGCGCACGGGATCGAAGGGGCCGACGCTCAGCTCGATGTGTCCGGCCTCGATGCGCGCGACGTCGAGGATGTCGTTGATGACGGCCAGCAGCAGTTGCCCCGAGCTGCCGATCAGCTCGGCCTGGCGGCGCTGCTCGGGTGCCAGCGGGGTCTCGAGCATCAGCGCGTTGAGCCCGAGCACGGCATTCAGCGGCGTGCGGATCTCATGGCTCATGTTGGCCAGGAACTGCGTCTTGGCCTCGTTGGCGGCCTCGGCCTGCGCCTTGGCCTGCGCCAGCTTGCGCTCGGCGGCCGAGATATCGCGGTAGACACCGACGACGCCGCCATCGGGCAGGCGCCGTTCGACCGCATTCACCACCACGCCACTGCTCACTTGATCCTCCCAGATGCGGTCGGATGCCAGGTGGTGGCGCATGCGCTCTTCGATCCAGGCGTCGCGCGCGGTTTGCGCTTCGGCGCTTGCGGCCACAGGCGCGCCGGCCTCGGCCAGACGGCGAAACGGCAAACCCACCGCGAGCAGGGCGCTCAGCCCCGGAAACAGCTCGGTGTAGCGCGGGTTCCAGCGCACCACACGGTCGTTGGCGTCGCACAGCAAGAAGCCATCGGCCATCGACGCCAGGGCC
>JANPMR010000548.1:0-4831 GCA_031427055.1 Rubrivivax sp. | reverse complement strand
ATGGCGTCCCAGAGCTTGAGCATGTAGTTCAGGTCCCACTGCAGCTCGGCGGCGCTGCGGCCGATGCCAGCGGTGCGCGCGATCAGGCTCATGCCCTTGGGGTAGTCGAGCTGCTCGAGGTTTTCCTTCAGCTCCTCGCGGTCCTCGCCCTCGATGCGCCGGCTGACGCCGCCGCCTCGCGGGTTGTTGGGCATCAGCACCAGGTAGCGCCCGGCCAGGCTGACAAAGGTGGTCAGCGCCGCGCCCTTGTTGCCGCGTTCTTCTTTCTCAACCTGCACCAGCAGGTTGTCGCCCTCGCGCATCACATCCTGGATGCGGGCGTTCTTGACGTCGGCGCCCTCGCGGAAATAGTTCTTGGAGATTTCCTTGAAGGGCAGGAAGCCGTGGCGGTCTTCACCGTAGTCGATGAAGCAGGCTTCCAGGCTGGGCTCGACGCGCGTGATGACCGCCTTGTAGATGTTGCCCTTGCGCTGTTCGCGGCCCTCGATCTCGGTTTCGAAGTCGAGGAGCTTTTGTCCGTCGACGATGGCCAGGCGCCGCTCTTCCGGCTGCGTGGCATTGATCAGCATGCGTTTCATGTGCACTCCACGCGGGGCCTCAAGGCCCCGCTGTCAGGGTCCGGTGCCACCCAAGCGGCGGCACCGTGCTTCAACAGATGCACGAGAAACTCAACAGAACCGTTGGCGCGAAATGCCCTGGACTGCGTGGCGACCCGAGGGACTCGGGAGGCCTTAGCTTCGCAGCGTTGGCGCGTGCGTGCCGAGCGCGGTGGCAGTGCATGCCGGCGCCTGCCCGCAAGGCCGCGGATCGCGCGGCAATGCTTGCGCACCGGCGCGGCGGGCCGATGGCCTGCTGCGAGCGGTGCGGGGACGGGGAGGCGGGGACGACATGGTCTGCAACGGCGTGCCGGACGCGGGTGTCAGGCCGGGCTGGGCCCCATCTGACACCTTGAATTTTCGGGGCTTCGGGTGAGCGAAGCGGGGTTCTCTTGCGACTCTCTGCCGCCTGCTGCCTTGCCCGCCGGGTCACTTGGGGACCGGGCCTTGGCGCTGCCTGCAGGCGTTGCATCACCTAAACCGGTGCGCGGGTTTCGCGCACCGCAAGCCACGGTGTCGTCGTCGGTGCCCGGCTAAACTCCGGTAAATCAAGCACTTACAACGAAAACGTGGAGCGCCGGAGTATAGCGGGCAATGCTGGAGCCTCCAGCGCAACGGTCACCGAGCCCACAGCGAGCGCGGTGCGCTCGCTCACCGTCGACGATGAGTCGGCGGGCCAGCGTCTGGACAACTACTTGATGCGCCTGCTCAAGGGCGTGCCCAAGACGCACATCTACCGCGTCATCCGCTCTGGCGAGGTGCGCCTGAACAAAGGCCGCGCCGGTGCCGATTCGCGCGTCGCCGCGGGCGACACGATCCGCGTGCCGCCCATGCGCCTGGCAGAGCGCACGGCAGCAGCGCCCGCGCCGCCTCGGGAATTTCCGGTGCTGTTCGAAGACGAACATCTTCTCGCCATCGTCAAACCAGCCGGCGTGGCCGTTCACGGTGGCAGCGGGGTCAGCTTTGGCGTCATCGAGCAATTGCGACAGGCGCGGCCGACGGCCAAGTTCCTGGAGCTCGTGCACCGGCTGGACAAGGACACCTCGGGCGTGCTGCTGCTGGCCAAGAAGCGCAGCGCGCTCACCGCCTTGCAAGATCAGTTTCGCAGCCGCGAGACGGCCAAGATCTACGCCGCGCGGGTGTTTGGCGAGTGGCCCGACAAGCTCAAGGTGATCGACCAGCCGCTGCACAAGACGCTGGACGCCGCCGGCGAGCGCCATGTGCGCGTGGTCTCGCCGGCACACGAGGACGGCCGGCGCTCGATTACCTTGGTCAAGGTGGCGCAGCGCCTGGGCGAGACAACGCTGCTGCAGGTGACGATCAAGACCGGGCGCACGCACCAGATCCGCGTCCACCTGGCGCATGCCGGCCACCCCATCGTTGGCGACCCCAAGTACGGCGAGTTCGCACGCAACAAGGCTTTCGCCAAGGCGCAGGGCGTCGCGCGCATGTACCTGCACGCCGCGGAGCTCTCTTTCGACCACCCGGCCAGCGGCGAGCGCATCACCCTGTGCGCACCCGTGCCGGCGGAGTTTGCGACACTTCGCGCCTCATGAAACCTGCCCGCCGCTTCGACCTCATCGTCTTCGACTGGGACGGCACGCTGTTCGACAGCACGATGCTGATCGTCAAGTGCATCCAGGCCGCCTGCCGCGACATCGCCGTGGCCGTGCCCAGCGACGCCGACGCGGCCTATGTGATCGGCCTGGGCCTGCACGACGCGCTGCAGCACGCGGTGCCCGGCCTGCCGCCGGCGCGCTACCCCGAGCTGGGCCAGCGTTACCGCCATCACTACCTGGCCAGCCAGGACGACTTGGTGCTGTTTGCGGGTGCGCTCGACATGCTGCAGGCCTTGAAGTCGCGCCAGCACCTGTTGGCGGTGGCCACGGGCAAGAGCCGCCGCGGCCTGGACGATGCGCTGGCGCATTCGCAACTGCAGGGCATGTTCGACGCCACGCGCACCGCCGACGAAACCGCCGGCAAGCCGCATCCGCTGATGCTGCACGAGCTGATGGCCGAACTGGGCACGGCGCCCGAGCGCACGCTGATGATTGGCGACACCACACACGACCTGCAACTGGCGCGCAACGCCGGCACGCCGCGCGTGGCCGTCAGCTACGGTGCGCACGAACGCGAGGCCTTTGCCGAGCACGAGCCGCTGTTCGTGGCGCACAGCACGCGCGAGCTGCACGACTGGCTGGTGGCCAATGCCTGAACCGCGGGGCACGCAGCGCGAGTTGATCTGCACCGCCGACGACCTTGCCGAGCGCGGCCGGGCCTGGGTCTGGGACGTGCTGCAGTACGGCCGTCCGGCACGCGCCTTCGCGTTGCGCTTCGATGGCACCGTGCGTGCCTACCTCAACCGCTGCGTGCACGTGCCCACCGAGATGGACTGGCAAGAGGGCGAGTTCCTCGACATGGACCGGCGCTGGATCCTGTGCTCCATCCACGGCGCCGCGTATGAACCGCGCGACGGCCGCTGCGTCGGCGGCCCCTGCGGCAAGGGCCGGCTCACCGCGCTCGCTGTCGATGAAGAGGCGGGCCAGGTGTATTGGTATCCTTCCCGCGACATCCGGCCGGTGGTCTTTGACGACCCCGCCGACCGTGCCGACCGCGCCGACTAAAGCCCCGATGAGCCCCAATGAGCCCCCGATGAGCACCCCCGATCCCGACCCGCTGGCGTCGCCAGCCCCCGCGCCCATGTCCGCGCCCATGCCCACGACAGAGCCGCTCACCATCACCGCCGCCGCGGCACTGGCTGCTGCAGCCGCGGCGCGCAACGACGCACCGCGCGCCGGCCTAGAGGCCGCGCTCGAGCGCGTGGCCAGCGAGTTGCTGCGCCAGCACAAGAGCGAGCGTCGCTGGCGCAATTTCTTTCGTCTGGCCTGGCTGGGCCTGGCCCTGGCCCTGCTGGCGCTGGGCCTGTTCGGGCGCGGCACGCACACCTCGCCCAGCACGCCGCACACCGCACTGGTGGAACTGCGCGGCGAGATCTCCGCCGAGAGCGACGCCAGTGCCGAGGCCTTGATCGGTGCGCTCAAGCTCGCCTTCGAAGACGCCGGTGCGCAGGCCGTGGTGCTGCGCATCAACTCGCCCGGCGGCAGCCCGGTGCAGTCTGGAATCGTCTACGACGAGATCAAGCGCCTGAAGGCCAAGCACGGCAAGAAGGTCTACGCGGTGGTGGAAGAAGTCTGCGCCTCGGGCGCCTACTACATCGCCGTGGCCGCCGACGAGATCTACGTCGACAAGGCCAGCATCGTGGGCAGCATCGGCGTGCTGATGGATGGCTTTGGTTTCACCGGCCTGATGGACAAGCTGGGCGTCGAGCGCCGCCTGCTTACCGCGGGTGAGAACAAGGCCATGCTCGACCCCTTCAGCGAGGTCAACCCGCGCCACCAGCAGATGGCCAAGGCCATGATCGAGCAGATCCACCGCCAGTTCGTCGCCGTTGTCAAAGAGGGCCGCGGCGAGCGCCTGAAGGAGACGCCCGAGACCTTCTCGGGCCTGTTCTGGAACGGCGAAGAGGCGGTGCGACTGGGCCTGGTCGACAAGCTGGGCAACCTCGACTACGTGGCCCGCGAGGTCATCAAGGCCGAAGAGATCATCGACTACACGCCGCGCGACAACGTGGCCGAGCGGCTGGCCAAGCGCTTTGGCGCCAGCGTCGGCGCGGGCGCCGTGAAGGCGCTGCGCGAACTGGCGCCGCTTCGCTGATCGTCACGCCGACTGCAACAGTGAGCGTGCCCTTCAGCGAGCGCGTGGCGGTGGCCGCGCAGCATGTGCTGCCCAAGCAGGCGCTGACGGCCTTTGCCGGCCTGGTGGCGCGTGACGAGGGCGGAGCGCGCACACAGCGCTTGATCGCCTGGTTCGTACGCCGCTACGGGGTCGACATGGCCGAGGCGGCCCATCCCGACATCGCGCACTACGCCTCGTTCAACGACTTCTTTACCCGCGCGCTGCGGCCCGATGCGCGGCCGCTGGCGCAGGCCGACTGGGTGTGCCCGGTGGACGGCGCGATCAGCCAGTTTGGTGCCGTCAGCGATGGGCGCATCTTCCAGGCCAAGGGCCATGACTACAGCGCCACGGCCCTGGTGGGCGGCGACGCCGCGCTGGCGGCGCAATTTGCACACGGCCACTTCGCCACGCTGTACCTGAGCCCGCGCGACTACCACCGCATCCACATGCCGGCCGCGGGGCGGCTGACGCGAATGATTTATGTGCCTGGCGCGCTGTTC
>JANPMR010000547.1:0-3861 GCA_031427055.1 Rubrivivax sp. | reverse complement strand
GGCGATCTCGCGTCCAAACTCGAAGGCCCACAGGGCCAGCGCGGCCGAAAAGCCGAACGCAATCGCACCCACGGCCCAGCGCAGCGGCCAGGGCAGATGGCTGCGCACGATCATCCTCGGTGCACTGACCGAGAGACGACGGCGCAGCAGTTTCCAGCGCATGGAAGAACGCGGCTTGTCTCAGCCCGCGCTCGCGACACTCTCCCCGCCGCTCCAAGCAACCGCCGCGGAACCGGCTCTGCCGGGCCGCCAGCGGTGCCCCCTTGAGGGGGCGCGCGAAGCGCGTAGGGGGGGAATCAATTACCGCTTGCTGAACTGCTTGCGGCGACGGGCGCCGTGCAAGCCGACCTTCTTGCGCTCGACTTAGCGCGCGTCTCGCGTCACAAAGCCGGCACGGCTCAGGTCGGGCTTGAGCGCCGTGTCGTAGTCGATCAGCGCCCGGGTGATGCCGTGGCGCACCGCGCCGGCCTGGCCGGATTCACCGCCGCCGTGGACGTTGATCTTGATGTCGAAGGCCTCGTTGTTGCCCGTGAGCAGCAGTGGTTGGCGAACGATCATGATCGAGGTCTGCCGACCGAAATAGTCGTCAATGGTCTTGCCATTGATCATGATCTGGCCGCTGCCCCGCTTGATGAAAACACGTGCCACGCTTGATTTGCGCCGGCCGGTGCCGTAGTTCCAAAGTCCGATCATCGCTGCGTCCTCAAATCTCAAGCGGCTTGGGCTGCTGCGCGGTGTGCGGGTGGGTGTCACCGGCATAAACCTTCAGCTTCTTGACCATCGCGTAACCGAGCGGGCCTTTGGGCAGCATGCCCTTGACAGCCTTCTCGAGCGCACGACCCGGGTGCTTGGCCTGCATGTCCTTGAACGCGGTGGCATAGATGCCGCCCGGGTAGCCGGAATGCCGGTAGTAGATCTTGTCGGTGGCCTTGGCCCCGGTGACACGGATCTTGTCGGCGTTGACGACGATGATGAAATCACCGGTATCGACGTGAGGCGTGTAAATGGCCTTGTGTTTTCCGCGCAAACGGCGTGCTGCTTCGCTGGCAATACGTCCGAGCACCTTGTCGGTGGCGTCAATCACAAACCACTCGTGCGTCACCTCGGCCGGCTTGGCGCTGAAGGTCTTCATGAGGGTCTTTCGGGTTTGCGCGCAGCCAAACGCCGCACGCAGGTCTGTCGGCAAGGGTTTGCGCCCGCCCGTCCCTCGGCGCCGCTCGTGATGGGCGGCCTCTCGGGACGATTCGAACCGGCGTGCGTCCAACGCGTGATGTGCTGGAAGCCGCCGGCCGGGTGGCTGGACTGGCAAATATCTTCCCCCGCCGAACTTGGAGGGAAGCCCACCAGTATACATCGACGCGCAGCACCCTGGCGACGCGACGCGACACGGTCATCGAGCGCTGATAGATTGAGGGTTTACCCTAGTTTCGTCCGCTACCATCGCCCTCGATTCAAAGGAGCCCCCATGACCACGCACACCGACTCGCTCGACGCTGCCCTGCCCGGAGGCCCAGGCGCACGCAGTAGCGCCTGGGTGCCGATTCGCGCTCTCGGCCCGCGCCACCGTGGCCGCGTGCTCACGCACCTGATGGCTCTTGACGAACGCGACCGCGTGATGCGCTTCGGGCATCACGCCAGCGATGAGCAACTGGCGCAGTACGTGCAGAGGATGGACTTCGGCCGCGACGAGCTCTGCGGCGTGTTCGACCGACACGTGCGCCTGGTGGCGTCAGCACACCTGGCGTTCGACGCCGACAGCGTGAACGCCGAGTTCGGCGTATCGGTGCTGCCCAAGGCGCGCGGGCTCGGGCTCGGCAGCCGGCTCTTTGACCACGCCGTGGTTCACGCGCGCAACCGCGGCGTGAGCATGATGACGATCTACATCGAGCGCGAGAACAGCGCCATGCTCTGCATCGTGCGGCGGGCCGGCGCCGAGATCCGTTTCGAGGGCGCTCAGGCCGAGGCCCGGCTGACGCTCCCCGAGGACACGCTGGGCACGCAGATCGAGGCGCTGATCGGCCACCGCGCCGCCGAGATCGACTACCAGCTCAAGCTGCACGTGCTGCGGCTGGACCGTCTGTTGCCTGTCTGGGCCGGCGGCACCCCCGCATCTGGGTGAAACCCGCCCGAATGCGGGATACGCCGGCAGCTACCGACAGCTACCATCGCAGATGGCTCCAAAGCGTGAAATTTGTTGCACTTCGGCAGTGACACGCAGCTCTGGCCGAACATGCATCTGATTCTTCCCTGGGTTCTCGCTTCGCTTTCCGTCTTGCTGCTGCTCGGGGCCGGCGGCATTGTGTTGCTCAAAGGCCGCAAGGGCCGCCCGATGAAGCTTCCGACTGAGTGGACGCTCACATCACGCCCGGTTTTCAGCACCGACGAGCGGCGCGTCTACCGTCAGTTGCGTGAGGCGCTGCCGCATCACATCGTGCTCAGCAAACTGCCGTTGGTGCGTTTCTGCCAGCCCTCCGATCCGCAGGAGGTGCGCTATTGGTACGAGCTGCTGGGTGCCACCCACGTCACCTTTGCGATCTGCAGTGCCAACGGCCGCGTGCTCGCCGCCATCGACCTGGACAACTCGCGCTCTGACTCGAACCGCTCGGTCCAGATCAAGCAATCGGTGCTGGGCGCCTGCCGCGTGCGCTACCTGCGTTGCTCGGTAGACCACCTGCCCTCGATCCCCGAGTTGCAGTTGCTGGTGCCGCAAACCGGTGCGGCCGCCCGCGGCGCGCAGGCCGCGCCCACGGCGCCGGGGCCGCGGGCCGGCAGCAGCGGCGCCCCCACGCGCCGTGATCGCACACCGCTGTGGCAGGACTCGGGATTCCTTCAGGACTCCTTCTTCGGCATCGACAGCCACGGCGACCTGGGCGCGCCCAGTGGCTTTGGCGGGCTGCGCAGCGGCGTCTCGGTGCGTGAGATGCCCGCCGCGCCGGCCGATGTCGGCGGCGTCGTGGTCGACACACCGGCCGCGCCGCTCAGGCACTGATTGAACTTCAGCGGTCTCGATCCGCAGCAGGTGCTCGACGCGCTCGACGCCGTGGGCCTGCGCGGCGACGGCCGTGTGCTGCAGCTCAACTCCTACGAGAACCGCGTCTTCCAGGTCTTCCTCGAAGATGGCCGCGCGGTGGTCGCCAAGTTCTACCGGCCAGCGCGCTGGAGCGACGCGCAAATCGTCGAAGAGCATGGCTTTGCCCTCGAACTGGCGCAGGCCGAAGTGCCGGTGGTGCCGCCGCTGGTACTGGCCGCCGCACCCGACGCTGTCGGGCTGCGCCTGCTGGGCGATCCGCCCACGTTGGCCTGCCTGCAGCACGCCGACCTCACGCACCGCTACACCGCCGCGATGCGCTGCGCGGGCCGCGAACCCGAACTCGAAGACCCGGCGGCGCTGCGCCAACTGGGCCGCTTCATCGGCCGCCTGCACGCGGTGGGCCGGCGCCGGCCCTTCGCGCACCGCCATCACCTGAACCCGCTGGCCGATGGCCGGCGGGCGATCCAGTTGCTGATCGACGGCGGCTTCGTGCCCGACACCGAGCGGCCCGCCTGGCAGCAGGCGGTCGAGCTCGCGCTGGCGGCCGCCGTTGCCGCCTTCGAGATCAACTTCACGCCCTCATCGCCCGTGGCCACGCTGCGCCTGCACGGCGACTGCCATCTGGGCAACGTGCTGTGGCGCGACGGCAGCCCGCACATCGTCGACCTCGACGACGCCATGCAAGGCCCTGCCGTGCAGGACCTGTGGATGCTGATCTCGGGCGACCACGCCACCATGGCGCAGCAGTTGAACACCCTGCTCGATGGCTACGAGCAGTTCTGCGATTTCGACGATCGCGAGCGCAAGCTCATCGAGCCGCTGCGCACCCT
>JANPMR010000546.1:0-1587 GCA_031427055.1 Rubrivivax sp. | reverse complement strand
GGCTTCTTGCTGGGCGGGCTGCTGCGCCAAGGCGTCTTCAGGCCCCACGCGGGGTGGCGCGCCTTCATGTTGCGTGTGCTGCTGGCCAACCTGGCACTCGGTGCAGCGCTGGCCTGGGCCGCCACGGCATTCGATTGGATTGGCCTGCAGGCCCACGAGGGCCAACGGGCCGCCGCAGTGGCCGCTGTGCTGACTGGCGTGGCGCTGCTTTACTTCGCCGTGCTGGCCGCAGCCGGGCTGCGCCCGCGCGACCTAGCCCGTCGCGCCTGACCTACACTGGCGCGGATGGCTGGAATTCTCCCCCTCGCGGCGCCGACCGCCCTGGACTACTTCGCCTCGCTGGTGGCCGACGACGACAGCCTGCCGCTGCTCGAGGCCGCCGTCACGCTGGCCCAGGACGATGAACCCGGCCTGGACGTGCAGGGCGTGGTCTCCAGCATCGATGCCCTGATCGAGCGGCTGCGCGCCCGCATCCCGGCCGACACCGCAGCGCTGCCGCGGTTGCGCCTGCTCAACCGCTACTTCTTTGACGAGCTCGGCTTTGCCGGCAACGTCAACGACTACGACGATCCGCGCAACAGCCTCTTGTCGGCCGTGCTCGACACACGCCGCGGCATCCCGATCTCACTGGCCGTGCTGTACATCGAGTTCGCCGGCCAGATCGGGCTGCGTGCGCAGGGCGTGTCGTTTCCGGGGCACTTTCTGGTCAAGATCGCGATGCCGCGCGGCGAGGTCGTGCTGGACCCGTTCACGGGTCAATCGCTCTCGCGTGAGGAGCTCGATGAGCGTCTCGCGCCCTATTTGCGCCAGCAAGGTCTGGTGGGCGACAACGAGGTACCGCTCGGGCTGTTCCTGCAGGCCGCGCCGGCGCGGGAGGTGCTCACGCGCATGCTGCGCAACCTCAAGGCCGTGCACCTGCGCGCTGGAGACGCCGTGCGCCTGGTGCAAGTGCTGGAGCGCATGGTGATCGTGCAGCCTAGGGCGTGGGACGAGCATCGCGATCTGGCCCTGGCGCGCGCCGGCTTGGGACGCCATGCCGACGCTGCCGAGGCCATGACGGTGTACCTGGTGCACAGCCCCCAGGCTGCTGACGCCCCAGCGCTGCGCCTGCGCCTGCAGTCCTGGCGGCGCCTGATGTGACCCGATGAAGCAGATACCGTTGGCCATCGGCCCCGAGCCCGACGCCACCTTCGCCAGCTTCGTGCCCGGTGCCAATGCTGCGGCGCTGGCCCACCTGCGCGCCTTGACGCCACCGGCGGCGCCCGTGTATCTGTGGGGCCCGTCGGGGTCCGGCAAGACACACCTGCTGCGCGCTTTGGCCGGTAGCAGTCATGCGCTGGGCCATCGGGTGGGCTGGTTCGATGCGGGTGACCGCTTGCCGTGGGAGCTGGCCGCCGAGTGGTCGATCGTCGTCGTCGACGCTTGCGAGAGTCTGGACGCCGCCGCGCAACACGCCGCCTTCACGCTCTTTGTCGAGGCCGCCTCACTGGGCGTGCAGTTCGTCGCCGCCGGCCGCCTGCCGCCGGTCGACTTGCCGCTGCGCGACGACCTGCGCACGCGGCTGGCCTGGGGCCATGTCTTCGCGCT
>JANPMR010000545.1:0-3078 GCA_031427055.1 Rubrivivax sp. | reverse complement strand
GGCGGGCTGGCCAAGCTGCTGCCGGTCTACTCGGTCTTCTTCCTGATCCTCACGCTGGCTTCGGTGGGCCTGCCCACCACCAGCGGCTTCACGGGTGAGTTCCTGATCCTGCTGGGCGCCTTCAAGGCCGCCTGGCCGCTGCACCTGGCGGGCCAGAGCCTGCCGTTGGTGCTGGCCGTGGTGGCGGTCTCCGGCGTCGTGCTCGGGGCGCTGTACATGCTGCGCTTTGCGCTGACTTTCCTGTACGGTGCGGTCAAGGCGCCGCATCACTCGGCCGCGCATCCGCTGACGGATCTGAACGGCCGCGAAAAGAGCATCCTGGCACTCATCATCGTGGCCGTGTTCGCGCTCGGCCTGTTCCCGGATGAGCCCATGCGCAAGACCGAGGGCGCGGCCAAGGCCTACCGGCAACTGGTGATGACGTCGCGCGTACCCGGAGTGGTCCCATGAATGCCCAAGCCGTGTTCACCGCGATGCTGCCCGAGCACCTGCTGCTGCTGGGCATGGTGCTGCTGGTGTGTGTCGAGATCGCTGGCCGCGGCCGCCGTGCCGTGCTGTCGGTGGCCTTGCTCAGCGTGGGTGCAGCCGCGGCCGCGGCCGCCTGGCTGGCGCTCACCGGCTACAGCGCAGCGCCCTTCGCCGGCCAGTTCTCGGTCAGCCCCGGCCCGCTGCTGGCCAAGGCCATGGTGCTGGCGCTGGCGCTGCCGGTGATCCTGATCGCGGGCGACGACTTCGGCCCCGATGAAGAGCATGGCGGCGAGTTCGCGATCCTGCTGCTGTCATCGCTGTACGGCGTGTGCCTGATGCAGTCGGCAGACAGCTTTCTCACGCTGTTCCTGGGCCTCGAGATCATGTCGCTGCCGGTCTACGTGCTGGTGCTGCTGGCCTGGCGCCGGCCGCAGGCGGCCGAGGCGGCGCTCAAGTACCTGGTGCTCGGCGGGGCGGCCACCGCCACGCTGCTGATGGGCGCGTCGCTGCTCTACGGCGCCACCGGCTCGCTCGCCATAGCGACATTCGCCGACGCGCTGGCCTCATCCAATCCGCTGGCCAAGACGGCCGTGGTGCTGGTGATCCTGGCCTTCTTCCTCAAGGCCGCCATCGTGCCCTTCCACGCCTGGGCGCCGGATGCCTACGAAGGTGCCAGCGTGCCGGTGACGGCCTTCATGGCGGTGATCGTCAAAGCCGCGGTGCTGCTGGCCGCGGTGCGCCTGTTCGGCAATGCCACGCTGCTATCGCCAGTGCTCGAATTGGTAGCGGTGTTGCCCTTGGTCAGCATCGTGTGGGGCAACCTGGCGGCGATGCGCCAGTTGAGCCTGCGCCGCATGATTGCCTACAGTTCGATTGCTCACGCCGGCTACCTCTTCCTGGCCTTCCTGGGCGATCCTGCCGGCCGCCTGCAGGCCGTGGCTTTCTACCTGCTGGCCTACGGCGCGCTCAACCTGCTGGTCTTCACGGCTCTGCCGCCAGCCGCCGACGACAGCGCGCGCGACCGGCTGGAAAACCTCAAGGGCCTGTTCCACCGTGCGCCCTTCGCGGCGCTGATGATCGGCCTGGCCATGCTCTCGCTGGCCGGCATCCCGCCGCTGCCGGGCTTCGTCGCCAAGTTCCTGATCTTCAAGAACGTCATCGCCGCCGGCCACGTCACCTACGGCGTGCTGGGCCTGGTGGGCAGCTTCCTGGGCATCTACTTCTACCTGCGCGTCATCCAGTTCATGTTCATGAGCCCGGATGCGGCAGTGCCCGCGCCCGTGCCCAACCATGGCCCGGTGCGCCGCGTGGCCGTGGCGGCCAGCGTGGCCTGCCTCGTCGTGGCGATGGCAGTGGCCGTGTTCCCGGGCTGGGTGATGACGCAGTTCTAGACGCAGCGCGCGTCGGCTCAACTGCCACGCGGACGCTGCTTCTGCCAGTTCTTCAGCGAGGCATTGAACTGCACCAGGAAGGGCTGCATGTGCTGGCTCTTGGCAAAGGCCAGGAAGAGCGTGTCGCGGGCCAGCGGCACCGGCAACACGACGAAGTCGTCGGCGCGTGCCTGCAGCTCGGGGTCGGACGAGATGAGCTGACGGAAGCCTTCGGCGCCGTTGCCGATGAGCGCGCAGTCGATGCGGCCGGCGCGCAGCTTGCGCAGGCGGGCGCGCTGGTCGGTGTCGCGCTCGAGCACGACGTCGGCGCGCGCCAGCGCCAGGTCGGCCTCGTTGCCGTAGCTGGCGCCGATCTGGCCGCCGACACGCTTGCCGGCCAGGTCCTGCGGCCTGGCAAACGCGAACTCGCGGCCCTTCATCACCACCACGTTGATGTCGTCGCGGTAGATGGGGTCGGAGTAGTCGAACTGCTGCGCGCGCTCTTCGTTCCACGACACGCCGATGATGCCGGCCTTGCCCTGCCCTGCGCGGCCAGGCTGTAGGCGCGCTTCCAGGGGTAGAGCTCGAGCGTGATGGGCAGCCTGATGTCGCGCGCCACGAAGCGCAGCAAGTCGGCCAGCACGCCGTGGGTCTCGCTGCCCTGCTGGTAGATGACCGGCGGATAGTTGTCGTCGCCGTAGACCAGTACCTGCGCCTGGACGACTGTCATCCCCGACAACAGCGCGATGATGAGAAGCAGACGGGCCATGACGGCCTCCCGGATCGATGTGGTGGTCCCCACGGTGCCGAGAATAGCGGCCGACGCCCCGCCCGTGGGGCTGCACTTGCGGCGCCGTGACGGCGCTGGCGCGGCCCGCTGCCGGCCCGCCTCAGGGAGGACCGTGGTGTCAGGTCTTTAGTTTGAACGTCTGCGCAAACCCGAACGCCTCTACAACGCCGGCGGCAGCATCCAGCGGTGCGCCACGACACTGCGTGGATCTCGTTCAGCCGCCAGCCACAGGCGGCCGCAGCCGCTGGTTCATCGACGGCCGCGAGCTCGCGCTGCACGGCGGCCGCGACCACCGACTGTTCGGCAACGCCACGCTGCTATCGCCAGTGCGCGAGTGGGTGGCGGTGTTGCCTTTGGCCCGCATCGTGTGGGGCAACCTGGCGGCGATGCGCCAACCCAGTCTGCGCCGCATGATTGCCTACAGTTCGATTGCTCGCGCCGGCTATCTCT
>JANPMR010000544.1:0-11392 GCA_031427055.1 Rubrivivax sp. | reverse complement strand
GGACGGCAGACGTCGCTTGTCGGCCATCATGGAGAGCTCTCCATAGTGGTCGTTAGCCGGTGCTGGTCAACCAAACCCGAGCGACAGCAATCAGCTGTGCTGCCGACCTTCGGCAGCTCCGGTTCCAGAGTACGTGCAGAGCCTGAAGCCGACCGCCTTCCATTGCGATTGATGGCGAGTCCGTACGATTCACGCCGGGATGTGAGCATGTGCCCGTCGGCGCCGCGCGGCGCTACTTCACCGCGTCGGCAATCTCGAGCTGGATGTTGCGCGTGCCCAGCGCCACCGGCGCGCTCAGTGCCTGCAGGTCACCCGGCGCCGGCACCGCGCTGCCGGTCTTGGTGATGCGCACGCCCACCACCACCTGCGACGCGGTCGACAGCGCCGTGGCCGGGCTCATGGCCTGGCTGTCGTCCAGGCTGAAGTCCAGCGGCAGGTCTGACACCTTGCGCCGCATGATGGCCAGCGGCATGCGCGAGCCGCTGGGCGCGCGGGCGAAGATGAAGACCGTGTCGTCGGGCGTCACCTGGGCGCGCAGCGACGGCTTGAGGGTGACGCGGCCAGAGACAGATTGCGCGGGCGACGCAGCGGCGGGCGTGGCAGCAGCTGTCGTGGCCGCAGCAGGCGCGGCCTGCGTTGCCGGTGTCGCCGGCGCACCGCCACGCCGCCGCGCTTCGTCGATGGCGCCTTGCAACGACTGCACGAAGTCGGCCTGCGGATCGGCGTCTTGCACGGCACGTTCCCACAGCGCAATCGCCTCCTTGAACTGGCCGCGGTTGAAGGCCACGGTGCCGGCCAGCGCCAGTGCCTTGATGTTCTTCGGGTCGAGCTGCACCGCTTGCAGGATGAGCTTCTCGGGCTCGCCCTCGAGCGAGCGGCCGTTGGCCACGGCCAGCGCGTCGGCGTAGTCGGCCAGCGCCTGGGCGTCCTTGGGGCGCAGTTCGGCCACGCGCTTGAAGGCCGGCAGCGCTTCGGGGTGGCGGCCCTGCGCGGAATAAGAGCGGCCCAGCGTCGCCCAGCCTTCGGCGTCGTCGGGCTGCGTCTTCAGCCTCTCGACCAGCTTGGCGATCATGGCCTCGACCTGTTCGGTGTCGGGCGCGTGCCCGGCCGCCTCGGTGCCGGGCATGCCCGGTTCGACACGCAGCCCGGCGTGGTTGCCCAGCGCGGCATAGCCGCCAACGCCCACCACCAGCACGAAGGCCGTCACGGCAAGCACCAGCGAGCGCGGCGGCCGCGGCTCGGGCGCATTGGCCACGCCATGGGCAGCGGTGGCCGACGCGCCTGCCGCGGGCTGCATCACGGCCGCGAGCAACTGGCGCTCGAGGTCGTCGCGGGCGCGCCGCGCGGCGTCGCCGGTGAGCACACCCTCGGCGATCAGCGCGTCGATCTGCGCGAGCTGGCCCTTGAGCCTATCGAGAACTGCTGTCGTGGCTGGCATCGTCTGGGGTGTCAGGGTCAAAGGCATCGTCGGCGGCGCGCTGGCGTTTGCGCAGCGCGAAAAACAGGCCGGCCAGTGCGCCCGCAAACAGCAGCGCCGGGCCGGCCCAAAGCAGAACCGTGGTGGCCTTGAGCGGCGGCTTGTAGAGCACGAAGTCGCCGTAGCGCTCGGTCATGTAGCTGCGGATCTGGTCGTCGCTCTGGCCGCGGCGGATCATGTCGCGGATCTGGTTGCGCAGGTCCACCGCGAGATCGGCGTGCGAATCGGCGATGGTCTGGTTCTGGCACACCAGGCAGCGCAACTCGACCGCCATGGCCATCACGCGGGCCTCGAGCACGGGGTCGGCCGCCACCGGCACGGCGTCCTTGGCCGTGGCCGGCGTGGGCGCCAACGCGAGGCTGAGGGCCAGCGACAGCACAATTGAACTGAGCAGTTGCTTGAGCAAATGTGGCTCTGCCACTTTGCTCAAACCCCCTCGGGGGGCGGACGACTCCGTGGGCCTGGGGGCAAGTTCAAGCATTGAGTCGCCTCACCAGGGGTTCGATGGACTCGCGCAGCACCTGCGGCGTGACGGGTCCGATGTGCTTGAAGCGGATGACGCCCTGGCGGTCGATGACAAAGGTCTCGGGCACGCCGTAGACGCCGTAGTCGATGCCGATGCGGCCGTCGGCATCGAAGAACGATTCCTTGTACGGGTCGCCCAGGCGGCGCAGCCAGGCCTGCCCGGCATCGCGCTTGTCCTTGTAGTTCAGGCCGTAGATCGGCACCACGCCCCGCTTGGCAAAGTCCACCAGCAGCGGGTGCTCTTCGCGGCAGGCCACGCACCACGAGGCCCAGACGTTGAGGATCCAGACCTGGCCCAGCAGATCCTTGGGCGAGAGCATGGCGTCGGGCTTGGCGAGCAGCGGCGCGCTGAAGGCCGGCGCCGGCTTGCCGATCAGCGGCGAAGGCACCTCGCGCGGGTTCAGCCGCAGCCCGAAGGCCAGGAAGCCGGCGAGCACCAGGAACAGGCCCAGCGGCCACAGGTAACGACTCATGCCGTGCTGCCTGCCGTGCCGGTGGCCGCCTGCGCCGCGCCTTGGCGCGCGCGGTAGCGGCGGTCGGTGGTGGCCACCAGGCCGCCGGCCATCATGATCAGGCAGCCGCCCCAGATCCACGAGATGAACGGCTTGTACTGGACGCGCACGATCCAGGCGCCGCTGGGCACTTGCTCGCCCATCGAGACGTACAGGTCGCGCGTGATGGAGCGGTGCACCGCGGCCTCGGTCATGGGGTTGTTCTGCACGCGGTAGACGCGCTTTTCGGGCGACAGTGAGGCCACCGGCTGGCCGTCACGCGTGATCTCGATGCGGCCGCGTGCGGCCACGTAGTTGGGGCCCTGCACCTCGCGCACGCCGATCATGCGAAAGACGAAACCGCCCATCTCGGTGGTGTCGCCCGGCGCCATCTGCACGTCGCGCTCGACGTGGAAACTGTTGACCATGGTCACGCCAAAGGTGAAGACCGCGATGCCCAGGTGCGCCAGCATCATGCCGGTCATGGCACGCGGCAGTTGGCGGGCGCGATGGCCGATCTGTGCCAGGTTTCCACCGGCCGGCAGCAGCCGGCTCTTGAGATCGACCAGCAGGCTGGCGACGATCCAGAAGGCCATCATCAGGCCGCCCGTGGTGAGCAGCGAAATGCGGCCTGCCGCCCAGCCCACGGCCAGTGCGGCCAGCAGTGTCAGCACCGCGGCCACGCGCAGCCGGCGCAGCAAGGGGCCGAGTTCGTCGTTCTTCCAGCGCGTGAGCGGGCCGATGCCCATGACCAGCACCAGTGGCGCCATCAGCAGGCCAAACACGGCGTCAAAGTACGGCGGGCCGACGGAGATCTTGCCCATGCCCAGCGCGTCCAGGAACAGCGGATACAAGGTGCCCAGCAGCACCGCGCCGCAGGCCGCGGCCAGCATCATGTTGTTGGCCAGCAGCATCGATTCGCGCGAGAACATGCCGAAGCGCTGGCCCAGGCCGACCTTGGGCGCGCGCCAGGCAAACAGCAACAGCGAACTGCCGATCACGATGACCAGGAAGGCCAGGATGAAGAGGCCCCGCTTGGGGTCAGTCGCGAAGGCGTGTACCGACGACAGCACACCCGAGCGCACGAGAAAAGTACCCATCAGCGACAGTGAAAAGGCCGCGATGGCCAGCCACACCGTCCAGGCCTTGAAACCGCCGCGCTTTTCGGTCACCGCCAGCGAATGGATCAGCGCCGTGCCCGCCAGCCAGGGCATGAAGGATGCGTTCTCGACCGGATCCCAGAACCACCAGCCGCCCCAGCCCAGCTCGTTGTAGGCCCACCAGCTGCCCAGGCCGATGCCAAAGGTGAGGAAGACCCAGGCCGCGGTGGTCCAGGGGCGCATCCAGCGCGCCCAGGTGGCGTCGAGGTTGCCGCCGATGAGCGCCGCGATGGCGAAGGCGAAGGCCACCGAAAAGCCCACGTAGCCCATGTACAGCATGGGCGGGTGGATCACCATGCCCGGGTCTTGTAGCAGCGGGTTGAGGTCGCGCCCGTCGGCCGCCGCGGGCAGCAGGCGGTCGAAGGGGTTGGAGCTGAGCAGCGTGAACAGCAAGAAGCCCACCGACACCAGGCCCAACACCGACAGCATGCGCGCCACAAAGGGCAGCGGCAGCGTCTTGCTGAAGCGCGCTGCGGCCAGCGTCCAGCCACTGAGCATCAGCATCCACAGCAGCAAAGAGCCTTCGTGGCCGCCCCACACGGCGGCAATGCGGTACTGCAGCGGCAGCGCCGTGTTGGAGTTGCTGGCCACGTACAGCACCGAGAAGTCGTTGCGCACAAAGGATACCGTGAGCGCGACGAAGGCCGCGGCCACCAGCAGCATCTGCGCCAGTGCCAGCGGCCGAGCGGTTGCCATCCAGCCGACCTTGCCGCGCTGTGCCCCGACCAGCGGCAACACGCCCTGCGCGATGGACGCCCCCAGCGCCAGGAAGAGCAGGAAATTGCCCAG
The DNA here is from genome assembly GCA_031427055.1 of Rubrivivax sp. Lineage (GTDB taxonomy): Bacteria > Pseudomonadota > Gammaproteobacteria > Burkholderiales > Burkholderiaceae_C > Rubrivivax. The sequence goes on along the minus strand of JANPMR010000544.1, from coordinate 6,950 downwards.
TTCGGGGATCACTTGCTGCCCCCCACCACCAGCGTTTGCGCGCTGTGGTTGGACGTCTTGCCGGCCTGCTTGAGCGCCTCGGCGGCCTCGGGTGGCATGTAGTTCTCGTCGTGCTTGGCCAGCACCTCGCGGGCGACGAAGATGCCGTCAGGGCCAATCTGACCCTGCGCAACGACGCCCTTGCCTTCCTTGAACAGGTCGGGCAGCACGCCTTCGTAGCGCACGGGCACGGTCTTGGCGTTGTCGGTGACCATGAAGCGGACAGTGACGCCGTCGCGCGCCACGGTGCCGGTCTCCACCAGGCCGCCGATGCGGAAGGTCTTGCCCTGCGGCGCCTCTTTGGCGGCCACCTGGGTCGGCGTGTAGAAGAACACCAGGTTGCTGTTGAAGGCGTTCAGCACCAGGCCGACAGCCACGCCCACGGCGGACAGCACGCCGACGACGATCAGTGCACGCTTGTGACGCGGTTTCATGACGATGCTCCTTCGCAAACCTGTGCCAGCGCGCGACGTGCGCGCTGCTTTGACAACCAGGCGTCGGCCACCATCACGGCCAACGTCACCCCATACGAGCCCCACACGTAGACGGCATAGCCGCCCATGTTGATGAACTCGGCAACCGAATCCCACTGACTCATGGCATCCCCCTGACCGGCGGCGCCTTGGGCTGCGACTTTGGCTGCACCAGCGCGCGCGCCCACTCGGTGTCGGCCTCTTGCTCGAGCACGATGGCGCGCGCGCGGGTGAAGACGACGGCAAAGCTGTAGGCCCAGAAGCACAGCGTCATCAGCAGCATGGCCGTGAGCATGGTCGATTCCATCTTGGGCGCCGCGGTGGCGGTGATGGTGGCGCCCTGGTGCAGCGTGTTCCACCAGCGCACCGAGAAGTAGATGATGGGGATGTTGACGGCGCCCACCAGCGCCAGCAGCGCACCGGCATTGGCGGCGCGGCGCACGTCGTCGATCGACTCGACGAGCGCGATGTAGCCGACGTACAGCAGCAGCAGGATGAAGTACGAGGTCAGGCGTGCGTCCCATACCCACCAGGTGCCCCACATGGGCTTGCCCCAGAGCGCGCCGGTCCACAGCCCCAGAAAGGTGAGCAGCGCGCCGGTGGGCGCGATGGCGCGCGCCATCATCGACGCGAGCCGCACGTTCATCGTCCAGCCGATCACGGCCCAGAAGGCCATCACCAAGTACAGCAGCATCGACACCGAGGCCGCCGGCACGTGGATGAAGATGTTGCGGTAGGCCTCGCCTTGCTGAAAGTCGGACGGCGCGATGCCAAAGCCAATCCACAGCCCGGCCGCCGCCAGCAGCAGCGTGGCGGCCCAGAACCACGGGATGAGGCGGCCCGCGACGCGGTAGAACCGCGACGGGGCGGCAAAGGTGGACCAACGCAGGCCAGCGTTCATCTTGTCGTCAATCCAGCGAGATGCGCAGGGCCGCGGCGGTGGCCAGCGGTGCGCCCAGCGCGGTGAGGATGAGCAAGGCGCCGAGCAGCGAGAAGTGCGCATGGGCCGACTGCCCGTTGTCAACCGCGCCCACCGCCCCGGTGCCGAAGATGAGCGTCGGGATGGTCAGCGGCAGCACCAGCAAGAACACCAGCGCCGCGCCGCTGCGCAGGCCCAGCGTGAGCGCCGCGCCCACCGCGCCAAGCAGGCTGAGCACCGGCGTGCCGATGAGCAGCGTGGCGGTGAGCGTGGCGATGGCCGGTGCGCTCATGTCGAAGAGCACGCCGATCAGCGGCGCGGCCAGCACCAGCGGCAGCCCGGTGCTGAGCCACTGCGCGAAGACCTTGCCCAGCACGATGGACAGCAGCGGCTGCGGCGACAGCAGCATTTGTTCCAGCGAGCCGTCCTGGTGATCGGCGGTAAACAGTTGCGTGACCGACAGCATGGCGGCCAGCAGCGCGCAAACCCACACCACGCCCGGGGCAATGTCGCGAAGCGTCTGCGGCTCGGGGCCCACGCCGAGTGGAAACAAGCCCGCCGCGACGACGAAGAAGCCCAGCGGCAACAGGGCCTCGACACGGCGACGCCGCGCCAGCAGCAGGTCGCGATGCGTGGTGGCGAGCAGTGCCGCACTCATGCAGGTGGCAATCGGTGACGTGGGAACGGGGACATGGCGCGGCGGATTGTAGGCAGCGCCCTCGTAACGGAGAGTTGCGTGCGATCAAGGCCGCACGTGATTAAGCGTCTATCGCTTGAACCTCATGCGCTTGAACCTCATACGCTTGAACCTCATTCGCGCTGGCGCAGCGTTGCGAGGTCGAACTCCGCCAGGCCGTCCAGCGGCACGTTCTGGTGGCTGGTCAGCAGCACAGCGCCACCGCGCGCGGCGTGCGCTGTGATCAGTGCCGAGAGCAGGTGCGTGCTGGGCGCGTCCAGCGCGTCGTAGGGTTCGTCCAGGATCCAGACCCGCGGCTGCTCGTCCAGTGCCAGGCGCGCCAGCGCGCCGCGCCGCCGTTGCCCCTGCGACAGCGTGCGCACTGGCGCGGTCAGGCGCGACTGCAAGCCCAGGTGCTGCAGCGCGCGCGTGGCGCGGGCCTCCGCATCGCTCATGCCGGCAAGCCGCGCCAGATAGGCCACCGATTCAACCAGCGTGAGATCGTCCTTGAGCGCGTTGGCGTGCCCGATGTACAGCAGGCCTTCGCGCGCCTGCGCGCCGGCCTGTTGCAGCGGCACACCGCGCCACAACACCTGGCCCGACGCCGGCGCCGACAGCCCGGCCAGGATGCGCATCAGGCTGGTCTTGCCGCTGCCGTTGGTGCCGCGCAGCCAGGTCACCGAGCCGGCCACAAGGCGCAAGTCCAGGCCCTCGAAGAGCAGATTGCGGCCGCGCTTGCAGCCCAGTTGGCGGGCTTCGAGCAAAGGCTCGGCGGGCATTGGCGCGGACAAGCCCTCGACCTCAGCGTGGTGCGGGGGTGAGGGCGGGGGTGAGAGCGGCGGCGGGGGCCGGTGCAGCGGCCAGCAGCCGCACGGCGCGATGCACACCACCGCCGCCGATGTCCACCCCCAGCGCCAGCAAGGCCGCCTCGACACCGCCCAGGGCACCGAGGATCAGCGCCGGGTTGCTGTCGCCGAGGTGGCCGATGCGGAAGGCACGGCCCATCAAGGGGCCCAGGCCGCCGGCGATGGCAACCTGGAAGCGCTCGCGTGCCAGCGTGCGCAGCGCATCAACATCGACGCCGCCCGCGGCAATCGTCGTCACCGAGACCGAGCGGCTGCCCGCGTCGCGGGCGAAGAAGTCCACCGCCCCGCCCTCGCGCCAGCCCTCGACCGCGGCCTGCACCAGGCTGGCCAGCAACGCGTGGCGCGCATGCACGGCGTCGACGCCTTCGAGAAAGATGAGGCCCAACGACGCCTCCAGCCCGAACATCAGGTTCTGCGGCGGCGTGCCGCAGAACTTGCGGTACGAGAGGTCGAAGCGCCGACGCACCCAGTCCCAGTAAAAACGCGGCGCCGGGTTGCGCTCGGCCGCTGCAAAGGCACGCGCGTTGACGGCCAGGATGCCCACCCCCGGCGGGCACATCAGGCCCTTTTGCGACGCACCCAGCGCCACGTCGACACCCAGCGCGTCCATCGCAAAGGGCGCTGCGCCCAGCGAGGCCACCACGTCGGCCACCAGCAGCGCCGGATGGCCGGCGGCGTCGATGGCACGGCGGATCTCGGCGATGTCGTTCGTGACGCCGCTGGCGGTGTCGGTGTGCACCGCGAAGACCGCCTGGATGGCGTGTTCGCGGTCGTCGCGCAGCGCCTGCTCGATGGCCGCGGCGTCGATCGCATAGCCCTCACGCCACGGCGTGCGCACGACGCGGCGGCCCAGCGCCTCGGTCTGCACCGCCCACGACTCGCTGAAGTGCCCGGTGCCGGCCACCAGCACCGCCTGCCCCGGTGCGGACAGGTTCTCGACCACCGCTTCCCACACGCCATGGCCATTGCTGGCGTAGAAGAAGACGTCGGCCGCCGCGGTGCCAAGCAAGCGCTTCAGGCCTTGTTCGCAGGCGGCGATGTTGGCGTCGACACGCGGGTCGGCCAGGTCCATGGGCTGCCGGCTCATGGCGTGCAGCACCTCGTCGGGCAGCGGCGTCGGGCCGGGCGAATGCAGCAGGCGGCGGCCGGGAACGCGGGCGATGTCAGGCATGCAGTGATCTTACGTGCGCCACGGCCCGGGTCCTGACCTGGGTCCTGACGCCGATCAAGCGCCCGCGCGGCCGGGTGCCGCAGCATGCAGCGCATCGCCGCGATGGATTCCGCCTGCCTTGAATCGCGCTCCGCCAGACCCCTCCATCGACCTCGCCCAGTCGCATGTCCACGCCAGCGCCGATGTCGCGCGCCACCTCGGCGTCGACGTCGACGCCGGCCTGCCCGCCGACCAGGTCGCGCAGCGCCAGTTGCGCCACGGCCCGAACCAGCTGCCGCAGGCCGCGCCGCGGCCGGCCTGGAAGCGCCTGCTCGACCCATTTCGCGACTTCATGATCGTGGTGCTGCTGGGTGCGGCCGTGCTTTCCGGGCTCATCGGGGACCTGGCCGACACCTTGGTCATCTTGCTCATCGTGCTGCTCAATGCCGCCATCAGCATCTGGCAGGAGTGGCGCGCCGACCAGGCCCTGCAAGCCCTGCAGCGCATGGCCGCGCCGCAGGCCACCGTGCGGCGCGCCGAGGGCGGCGTGCAGGTGGTGCCCACCGAGCACCTGGTGCCGGGTGACGTGGTGCTGCTCGAGGCGGGCAACCTGGTGCCGGCCGATCTGCGGCTGCACCACGTGGCGCAGTTGCGCGTCGACGAGTCGACGCTGACCGGCGAGTCGATCACCATCGAGAAGGCGCCCGCCGCACTGACCGGCAGCGGGCATCCGCTGGGCGACCGCATCAACATGGCCTTCAAGGGCACGCTGGTGACCCACGGGCGCGCCGCTGGCCTGGTGGTGGCCACGGGTGCGCTCACGCAGCTTGGGCAGGTCGCCACCCTGCTGGGTGAAACGCCCTCGCGCGCCACGCCGCTGCAGCAGCGGCTGGCGGACTTCGGGCGCCGCCTGTCGCTGGTCGTGCTGGCGATCTGCCTGCTCGTCTTTGCCCTCGGCGCGCTGCGTGGCGAGCCGCTGCTGCTGATGGCGCTGACCGCCATCAGCCTGGCCGTGGCCGCCATCCCCGAGGCCTTGCCGGCGGTCGTCACCGTGCTGCTGGCGCTGGGCGCGCGCCGCCTGGTCGCCGTCAACGCGCTGGTGCGGCGCCTGCCCAGCGTCGAGACGCTGGGCTCGGTGAGCGTGATCTGCTCCGACAAGACCGGCACGCTGACGCTCAACCAGATGCGGCTGCGCGAGCACCGCTGCTGGGGCGCGCCCGAGCGCTCGCTGTGGCTCGCCCTCGCGCTGTGCAACGACGCCACGCAAGGCGCCGACGGCTGGATCGGCGACCCCACCGAGACCGCGCTGCTGCAGGCCGCCCACGACGCCGGCGTGGACGTCGCGGCCGAGCGCGCCGCGCAGCCGCGCCGCCACGAATGGCCTTTCGACGCCGAACGCAAACGCATGAGCACGCTGCACGGCCAGGGCAGCGGCTGGCGGGCCTACGTCAAGGGCGCACCTGAATCGGTGTTGCCGCGCTGCACCGGCGGCGCCGAGCTCGACGCGGCGCGCGCCACTGCGCAGGACTGGGCGGCTCAGGGCCTGCGCGTGCTGGCCGTTGCACAGCGCGAGGGCGGTGCTGACAGCGGGACTGACAGCGAAGCCGCCGCACTTGCCAGCGACGCCGATGCCTTCGAACAAGGCCTGACGCTGATCGGCCTGGTCGGCCTCATCGACCCGCCCCGCCCCGAGGCCCGCGCCGCCGTGGCCGAGTGCCGAGCGGCCGGCATCCGCCCGGTGATGATCACCGGCGACCACCCGGCCACCGCGCTGGCCATCGCGCGCGACCTCGGCATCGCGGGCCTAGAGAGCCGCGTGCTCACCGGCGTCGATCTGTCGGGCCTGGACGACGCCGCGCTGGCTGCCGCGGCGCTGGATGTTTCGGTGTACGCCCGCACCGATCCGGCGCAGAAGATCCGCATCGTGCAGGCGCTGCAATCGCACGGCCAGTTCGTGGCCATGACCGGTGACGGCGTCAACGACGCGCCGGCGCTGCGCAGCGCCGACATCGGCGTGGCCATGGGCCGCGGCGGCACCGACGCCGCGCGCGAGGCCGCCAGCCTGGTGCTGCTGGACGACAACTTCGCCACCATCGTCGGCGCGGTGCGCGAAGGCCGGCGCATCTTCGACAACATCCGCAAGTTCATCCGCTACGCGCTCACCGGCAACTCCGGCGAAATCTGGGTGCTGCTGCTGGCACCCCTGATGGGCCTGCCGATCCCGCTGCTGCCGATCCACATCCTGTGGGTCAATCTGGTCACCGACGGGCTGCCGGGCCTGGCGCTGGCGGCCGAGCCGGCCGAGCGCGGCGTCATGCAGCGGCCACCGCGCCCACCCGACGAGAGCGTGTTTGCGCACGGGCTGTGGCAGCACACGCTGTGGGTGGGCCTCCTGATCGGTGCGCTGTGCCTGGGCCTGCAGGCCTGGGCGCTGGCCGGCCCGGACGGCTTGCAGTCACGCGCCCAGACGATGGTCTTCACGCTGCTCACCTTTGCGCAGATGGCGCACCTGCTGGCCATCCGCTCCGAGCGCGAGTCGCTGTTCACGATCGGCCTGCGCGGCAACCTGCCACTGCTGGCGGCCGTTGCGCTGACGCTGGCGATGCAACTGGCCACCGTGTACGTGCCGGCACTGCAGCCGGTGTTTCGCACCCAGGCGCTCAGCGCGGCTGAACTGGCGCTGATCTGCGGCCTGGCCGCCGTCGTGTTTGTCGCGGTAGAGGTCGAGAAGGCCTGGAGGCGCCGCCATTGAAGGCGGCGGCGCCGCGGCCACTTCAATGCTTCAGCAAAACGGTCTCGATTAAACACACGATGGCGTATAAACGGA
>JANPMR010000543.1:0-1903 GCA_031427055.1 Rubrivivax sp. | reverse complement strand
GATCAGTCGAACAGGCCGGCCACGTCGGGCGAGAAGCGGTCCACCGCGTCGGTGATGAGGCCGTCGATGCCCAGCGCCAGCAGGCGGCGGGCGTCGGCGGGGTCGTTCACCGTGTAGCACAGCGCGCGCAGGCCGGCGGCGCGCAGTGTGGCCATCACGGCCGCGTCCATCAGCCGGTGGTTGGTGACCACGGCCACGCAGCCCAACGCCTGCGCCATCTCGAACCAGCCTGGCCACAGCGTGTCGACCAGCAGCGCGCGGTCGATGTCGGGCGCGGCCTCGCGCGCGCCCTGCAGCGCCTCGGGCCGAAACGAGCTGAAGAGCAGCGGCGTGGCCACGCCTTGCCACAGGCGCTGGCAGGCCAAGCCGACCGCCACGCCGGTGGCGTGCTCAGCGCCCGGCGTGGGCTTGATTTCGAGCTTGAGCGCGAAGCCGTTGCGCTGCACGTAGCGCGCGATGGCGTCCAGGCTGGGCAGCGGCTCGCCCGCAAAGGCGCGGCTGTGCCAGGCGCCGGCATCGATGCGTGACAGCTCGGCCCAGTCGCGCTGGCCGGCGATGCCGTTCTCAGGCGTGGTGCGATCGAGCGTGTCGTCGTGCAGCAGAAAGGGCATGCCGTCGCGGCTGAGCTTGACGTCGCACTCGAAGGCCCGGTAGCCGTGTGCCGCGCCCGCGCGAAAGGCGGCCAGCGTGTTCTCGGGCGCCAGCTTGCCGGCGCCGCGGTGGGCGATCCACAGTGGCATCGGCCACGGGCTCATGACGGCACCCGCACCCCGGTGGCGGCATCAAACCAGTGCATGTGCCCGGGCGCGACGCGCAGCGGCACCACGTCGCCGGGGCGCGGCGGCGGCAGCGTGGCCTCGATGCGCAGCGTGAAGGCGCCGTCGCCCAGATGGCCGTGTACCAGGCGTTCGGCGCCCAGCATCTCGAGCACCTCCACCTTCAGCGGCCAGGTCTGCGCCGGGTCACCCGCAGGGTCCAGCGAAACATGCTCGGGCCGCACGCCCAGCGTCAGCGCGCCATTGCGCGGTGCCGGCGTGGCCAGGCTCAAGGTCTGGCCGCCGATGGCGAAACGCGTGCCGTCGGTCTGGCCCGCCATCAGGTTCATCGGGGGGCTGCCGATGAAGCCGGCGACGAAGATCGAGGCCGGCCGGCCGTACACCTGCTCGGGCGTGCCGATCTGCTCGATGCGGCCGGCGTTCATGACGATCATGCGCTGCGCCAGCGTCATCGCCTCGACCTGGTCATGGGTGACGAAGAGCGAGGTGACGCCCAGCTCGGCGTGCAGCTTCTGGATCTCGAGCCGTGTGGCCGCGCGCAGCTTGGCGTCGAGGTTGCTCAGCGGTTCGTCGAACAAGAACACCGCCGGCTGGCGCACGATGGCGCGCCCCATCGCCACGCGTTGGCGCTGGCCACCGGACAGTTGCCGCGGCGTGCGATCCAGCAGCCCGCCGAGTTCCAGGATCTTGGCCGCCTTCTGCACGCGCATTTCGATCTCGGCCTTGGATTGCTTGGCGATCCTCAAGCCATACGCCATGTTGTCGTACACCGTCATGTGCGGGTACAGGGCGTAGTTCTGGAAGACCATGGCAATGTCGCGCTCGGCCGGCTCGAGCTTGTTGACGACGCGGCCGCCGATCTCGACCTCACCGGCGGTGATCTCTTCAAGCCCCGCCACCATGCGCAGCAGCGTGCTCTTGCCGCAGCCGCTGGGCCCGACGATGACGATGAACTCGCCGTCGGCAATCTCGGCGCTGACGCCGTGGATGACCTTCACGGCCTTCGGCCCGTGGCCGTAGGTCTTCTCGACCTTGCTGAGTGTGATGGCGCCCATGTTCTATTTCTCGGTGTCGACCAGGCCCTTGACGAACCACTTCTGCATCAGGATCACCACCAGCGCCGGCGG
>JANPMR010000542.1:0-2250 GCA_031427055.1 Rubrivivax sp. | reverse complement strand
GTTGTTGAAGTCAGACGGCGCGGCGATGCCATCCTGCGGCGTCGCATAGGCCAGCAGGAAGCTCGGCGTACCGGTAAAGCCGGCCAGCGGCGCGTTCAGATTGAGCGCAGGCGCCTGGAACGTCACCGGCGTGTAGGTCGTCGGGGCAGACAAGTACTGGCCCGTCGCAGCTACCGGTGCCACACCCTTGAGGATGCGGAACACGATGGTCGCGTCGTTGCTGGTGCTGTTCACCGCCATCGACTTGATCTCGTACTGGAAGGCCGCCAAGGTGGGCAGGATGCCGGGGTTGTTCTTGGTCAGGTTCTCCATCCGGTGGTCGTACTTGGTGTACTCCGGCGTGTGGCACTGCGCGCAACTCGCGTCGTCGGCTTGCGCACGCCCGACGTGGCCCGAGGTCGCCAGCGCGGCGCCGTAGGCGGTTGCTGCCTTGTCGGCCAGGGTCGAACCGCCCCCGGTGTCCCACACGATGCCGTCGTGGCAGGCGCCGCAAGAGGCGCGGCTGGGCAGCTTCCTGTGGTTGTCGGCCGTGGCGGCGATGCTGCTGTCGTGGCAGGTCGTGCACATGCGCTGTCCGCCGCCGAGCTTGGAGAAGCCCTTGTTGTCGAACACCAGGTTGGCGTAGTTGTAGTTCTCTTTGACGAGTTCCTTGCCGTTGTGGATCTTGTGGATCATGGTCGTGAAGTTGCCCGCCACCTCGCCGTCTGCCACATAGGTGTTGGGCGAGTAGCTGTAGCTGGCGATGCCGGTCGCCGCGTTGACCGACTTGGTCTCCGTCAGCGCTGCAAACTTGCCCGCTGTGGAGGTGACCTTGGCCTGGCCGAACGCACGCTGGTCGGTGTGGCAGACCACGCAGTAGCGCGTCTCGACCCGTGCGCTGCCGCCGTGGACGGCCAGCTTGCCGTGGCAGACGTTGCAACTGTCGATGTTGACGTCTTCGCGCGTCAGTTGCGTTGCGGGCACCGGCGCGCCGGTGGACGGCGTGAAGTCATGGGTGACGTTCACCGGGTTGGCCATGTTCACGGCCGTTGCAACCGTGGCGCCGGTGGGCGTGTTGCTGCCCGTGCCGGGCGCCGCGCCGCCGATCTGGATCGTCAAGCGGTGTGGCAGCGTGGGCTGCCAGGTCAAGTCACCCAGGTCTTCCTTGCGGTTGTTGCCGGTGTAGGTCAGCGCATCGACAAGGGCCTTGGTTCCGGGCACGTCGCGATAAAACTTGTACGAGTAGGTGCCGGGCTTGCCGGTCACGGCAGTCAGCGTGCCGGTGTTGTCGGTGCTGGGCCGGGTGGCTGCCACGTTGGGCGAGCTGGTCGTCGGCACCGTGGTGACGATGTAGCTCACCCAACTGCTGGGCTTGGCGTCGGTGCGCGGCATCAGCTTGGCGATCGAGAACGCCAGGTTCGGGTACGACGCCACGGTGGCGGTGGCGCTCTTCGACGTCAACTTTTCGAAGCCTTCGACCGGCCTGCCTTGCGCGTCGATGATCGAGAACTCGACCACTGGCGGGCTGGCGACGGTGATGCCAGAGACCGTGGCGGAGAACTTGGCGGTCTCCCACTGTTCTGCCGTCATGAAGGCGGTGTTGAGGGTGGCACCGCCGGAGGGTCCGGCAGGGCCTGCCGGACCGGCTGCGCCGGCTGGGCCGCTTGTGCCCGCCGCGCCGGCGGGGCCGGCCTCGCCGTCACCACTGCCGCAACCCGACAAGCTTGCGGCCACCAGGCCAACGGCCATCAGGCCAAGCCAGCTGTGCAATCTGTTCTTGCTCATTGACACCCTCCTCAAAAAGGTGAGCCACCGAAAAACCAGTCATGTGATCGCGCGAACGACTCGCGGGCACGCTTGACAATTTGTTCGGTCGAATCTAACGAGGCAAGCTCAGCAGAGAGTTGATGAAGATCAGGTCTCGGCCTGTTGCAACGTGGGGCCAACGCGCGACGACCTGCAGACGCGCGCGGTCGCTCTACTTGCGCAGCGCGGCGCGCTCGATCAGCACCGCGTAGGCGTAGCCCGGGCCCACGGTGACATCGGTGCGCACCGTGCCCCGCGCCGTCACGACATCGCCGAGGGCGGCGGCGTCCTGGGTGGTGACGAGGATGTCATTCGTGCCGTCGGCGGCCGCGCCGGAACCATCGCGCAGATGAATCCAGTTCTTGCCCATGATGCCGGTGTTGACCTTCACCACCTGGCCACGCACCACGACAGGCTTGTCCTTGAGCGCCGTCTTGCCCGTGAAGACTTCGGCAATGGTCCGGG
>JANPMR010000541.1:0-2772 GCA_031427055.1 Rubrivivax sp. | reverse complement strand
CTTCGACTGGCAGAGCGACACCGACTTCAAGTACGCCGGCGTCAACGTGTCCACCAACAAGATCGAGATCGGTCACCGCACGGCCAGCGGCTGGGTGGTCGACAAGTGGACCAACTTCCAGGCCAAGGCCGGCATCGACTATGTGGTGATGCTGGCGGTAGACGGCAGCGCGGCCACGCTCAAGGTCGGCACGACGAGCATCAGCCACGTCTTCGCCAAACGCATCGACGCGCTGGGTGTCAGCCACGGCCTGAATGCCGGCGTCACCGGCATCGGCGCCATGGGCGGCGCCAAGGCGCAGATCGACAACGTGGTGGTGCAGACGCCGCCGCGCACGATCACGCTGGACAAGACGGCAGACTTCAGCGCGGCCAAGCCAGCCAGCGGTCTGTTCGACATGCCGGCACAGGCGCGTGGCACCTGGACGGCCGGTACCGACGGCCGCTTCATCGGCACCAGCGCCAGCACGGCCACGCCGGCAGTCCAGCTGATCGGCAAGCCAGTGACGCCAGGTTCGCTGGTCGACATCGCCACCACCTTGCGCACGGCAGGGCAGGGCGGCATCGTGTTCGACTACCAGGGGCCGGATTACTACAAGTTCGTCACCCTGTCGGACGACGCCAACGTGCTGCAGATCGGCCACCGCGCTGGCGGCGTCACGGTCATCGACCGCAGCTACGCGATGTCGGTGTCGGCCAGCACCGACTACCAGCTCGGTGTCACGCTGCGCGGCGGCCTTGTCAACGCATCGGTCAACGGGGCGGTGGTAGCCAGCGCCATCTTCAACGAGACGGTGACGATCGGCGCCTATGGCTACATCAGCATGAGGGGCGCGGTGTCGGGGCAGAGTTCCTTCGACACCATCCGCCTGCGCAGTGACGACTCGGCCTATGCGCCGCCGCCGGCCGCACTGCAGGCTGCGAGCGCGCCGACCCGGGCTGCCGCGGCCACGGCGGCGGCCGACAGCCAGCCCACGTCGGCCCAGCTCGATGCCGTGGTGGCCGAGGCCAAGGCGCGCTGGGCGAAGACCGGTCTGGACGCCGCCGCAAGCGCACGGCTCGATGCAGTGACGGTGCAGCTCGACGATCTCGACGGGCTGGCGCTGGGCCAGGAGCGCGGCAACGTGGTCAAGATCGACCGCGACGCGGCGGGCTTCGGCTGGTTCATCGACGGCACGCCTGGCGACGACCGCGAGTTCCGCGCCGTCAACGGCTCGCTGCTGGCGTCCCATGGCGCGGCTGTTGGCCGCATCGACCTGCTCAGCGTGGTCAGCCACGAACTGGGTCACGCCGCGGGCATCGGCCACGAGAGCTCGGGCCTGATGGCCGAGACCTTGTCAGCTGGCCTGCGCACCGCAACGCCGGTGGCCGAAATCGGTCGCGTCCATGCGCAGGCGCATTCACTTGACGGCTGGGGCAACGACCATAAGGCCCGCGGTGCGGCGACGGCGGCTGGCTTGGCGGGCGAAAACCCGGTGATAGACTGGTCCGCAGGCCTGCAAATGCGTGCCTCCACCCTCGCAGGCGGGGCCGCCGGGCAGGGCGCCTGGAAGGGCGAATTCGTGGCCCATCTGGGCCAGTCCGAAGCCCAGCGTTCACCGAATGCGGCACTGCGCCTGACCGTGCCAGTGGTCAAGTCTGTGCGCGCGCAGTGAACGTGCCTTTGATCCCCAACCCGAAACCACCTGAGTCAAGATGACCACACAGCTCCTGATCTACGAAACCGCCGTTCCTGTGTCCAGCGGGCGCCACGGCAAGTGCTCGGTCGAAGTCGGCAACCATTACGCGTTCACGCGCAAGGTGAACTCGATTCCGCTGATGGCGGTCGAGTTTCCTCAAGCCTCGGCCGAGTACGCCATCGTGTTCGCGGCCAACGGCGACGCCGTCGTGCCGGTGGTCATCCTGGGCGCGCGCCAGAACGAGAACCTGTACCTGTCGGGCACTGACGAGTGGTTGGCAAGCTACGTGCCGGCCTTCGTGCGCCGTTATCCGTTCATCTTCTCGACCAGCGACGACGGCAAGACCTTCACGCTGTGCGTGGACGAGGCCTTCCCGGGGCTCAACTACCTGGGCCGCGGCCAGGCACTCTTCGATGCCGAAGGCAAGCCCACGGGTTATGTCGACAACGTGCTCAAGTTTTTGCAGGAATACCGCGCCCAGTTTGTGCGCACCGAGGCCTTTTGCAAGAAGCTCAAGGAGCTTGACCTGTTTGAACCGATGCAAGCGCAGTTCACGCTGGCCGACGGCGAGAAGATGTCCATCGGCGGCTTTTCGGTGGTCAGCCGCGCCAAGCTCAAGGCCTTGAGCGACGACAAGATGGCCGAACTGATCCGCAGCGACGAGATGGAGCTCGTGTATCTGCACCTGCAGTCCATGCGCAACTTCAACGCGGTCAAGGACAAGCTGGTCCAGCAGGCGGCAAAGCCCGCCGCGGTGACTGCCTGATCGGACTCGCTGGTGCCGCGTGCGTGACGCGGCGCCGGCGCGTCAGTCGGCCAGCAGGCCGTCCAGCCCGCGCAGATCGGCTTCGGTGAGCAAGCCCGCAGCCGCCTTCAGCTGCAGCGCAGCCACCAGCGTGCGGTAGCGCGCGACGGCCAGGTCACGCCGCGTGGCAAACACCTGCTGTTCGGCATTGAGCACGTCCACGCGCGTGCGGATGCCGACCTGCTGCCCGCGCACGCTGCTGCGCAACTGGCTTTCGGTCGAGATCAACGCCTGACGCAGTGCGCTGGTGAGCGCAATGCCCGACTGCACGCCGAGCTGCGCCTGTTGC
>JANPMR010000540.1:0-2628 GCA_031427055.1 Rubrivivax sp. | reverse complement strand
AGAGCACGCGCAGCGCCAGGTCAACGACCTCTGGCGCACGCTGCCGCGCAAGGCCGAGAAAGACGCCGCCGCCGCCGAGAGCAAGCGATTCCCCGACGAGCCGCAAGAGAACCTGCTGTACTTCATCGAGAAGAACGCGCCCCTGTTAGAGCCCTGGCAGCGCGAGGTGGTGCGCATCGTGCGCAAGGTGGCGCAGTACTTCTATCCGCAGCGGCAGACGGCCGTGATGAATGAAGGCTGGGCCTGCGTCAGCGGCGACACGCTGATCGTCACCGATCGCGGCCTGATGTCGGCGCAAGAACTTGTCGACACCCAGTTCAACGGCACCGTGGAAGACGGCAACCGCGTCGTTAACTGGTTCAGCCACCCCCGCAAGCCGCGCGTGCGGCTGACCACGCGCCACGGCTTCGTGCTGCATGGCGGGGCCGACCACAAGATCCTCGTGGGCGACCGCTGGGTGGAACTGCGCTCGCTGAAGGTGGGCGACCGGGTCGAGATTCGGCGTGGGCAGGGCGTGTTTGCGCGCCATGAAGCCGCCATCGACTACGACACCGTGTCGCGTCCCCGCCTGGCCGAGGTGTGCGCCCGCCACGGGTTGTCGATGCACACCTTCCTGAAGTGGCAGTCGCAGCACCGGCAGCTGCGCGTGTCACCAGAGCATGCGCAGCGGCTGCAGGCGTGTCTGCTGGACTGGCAGGCCATCAAGGCGGACGTCTCGCAGCCCCTGACGCTGCAGGATGCCGATGACCTGCCTCGCCGGCCGGCCACGCTGAACGCCGACCTGGCCGAAGTGCTGGGCCAGCTCATCGGCGACGGCTTCGTCGAAACCTCGCACTCAGGGCGAATCAATCTGACCTCGCAGGACGGGCCGCTGCTGGACTTCTTCGAGCACACCCTACTTGCGCAATTCGGCCTGCAAGCCCGGCGGCGACCCGACCGTAACCACTTCAACAGCACCGTGCACAGCGCAGCGCTGGCGCGCGTGCTTGCCGACAACTTCCAGTTTGCCCAGGGGCTCGGCGCCGCCGGCCGCAAGACCGTTCCGCCCATCGTCCTGCGCTCGCCGGCGCCAGTGGTGCGCGCCTTCCTGCGCGGGCACTTCGACACCGACGGCTGCGTCTCGGTGGCCGACCGTCAGGTCATCCTGGTGAGCAAGAGCCTGGAGTTGCTGCGCACCGAGCAGCAGCTGCTGCTGAACCTGGGCATCGTTTGCTCGATCAGGCCGCAGCGCGACGGCACGCACCGGATGGTGCTCACGGGTTCGGACGTGGCCCGGTTCGCGGAAGTCATCGGCTTCAGGCTGCCGGCCAAGCAGACGGCCCTGCAGACGGTGCTGGAACAGTCCGGCCGCTACCTGCGAAAGGAGGACATGACCACCATCGAGAGCCTGGAGGAAGACGAGGGCCCCGTGGTGGACTTCAGCGTCGAGAACTCGCATGCCTACAAGGCCTCGTGCTTCATCAACCACAACTGCTTCTGGCACCACAAGCTGCTCAACACCATGTACGACGACGGCTTCCTGACCGACGGCGTGATGATCGAGTGGCTGACCTCGCACACCAACGTCATCTACCAGCCGCCGGTGGGCCACCGCGCCTACAGCGGCATCAACCCGTACGCGCTGGGCTTTGCGATGTACACCGACATCAAGCGCATCTGCGATGCGCCCACGGATGAAGACCGCGCCTGGTTTCCCGACATCGCCGGCAAGCCCTGGCTGCCGGTGCTCGACCACGCCATGCGCAACTTCAAGGACGAGAGCTTCATCGGCCAGTACCTCAGCCCCAAGCTGATGCGCGAGATGCGGCTGTTTGCGATCACCGACGACGAGGGCAAGGCCGAGCTCGAGGTCAGCGCGATCCACGACGACGCCGGCTACCGCCGCGTGCGCGAGGCGCTGTCACATCAATACGACCTGGGCTCGCGCGAGCCCAACATCCAGGTCTGGAACGTCAACCTGCGCGGCGACCGCAGCCTGACGCTGCGCCACTTCCAGCACAACGACCGGCCCCTGCACGACAGCGGGCAAGAGGTGCTGAAGCACGTGGCGCGGCTGTGGGGCTTTGGCGTGCAGATGGAGAGCACCAATGCGAAGGGCGAGGTCACCAAGCGCTGGACGGTGCCGGGGCCGGCGCAGGGGTGAAGCCGGCGGCGTGGCCCGTTTCAAGCGTCCTGGGCGAAGTGCTTCAGCGACAGGATCAACTGCGTGGCCTTGATGCCGAAGCGCTCGAAGCCATGGTGGCGATAGAAGGCCTCGGCGGCAGCGTCCTTGGCATCCACCACCAGCGCAAACACGGCCACCTCGGAGCGCATGGCGCGAAGTGCCGCATCGGCGAGCAATGCGCCACCCAGCTTCTGGCCCTGGAACGCCTTGGCGACCGCCAGGCGACCGACCCTGGCCACCGGGACCGAGGGGTAGCGCGGCAGGCGCTTGATGAGCGTCTCGGGCAGGTCGGTCAAGGGCACGCCACCTGCTGCCAGGGTGTAGTACCCCGCAATCTGGCCGGTAGCGGCGTGCACCGCCACAAAGCAGGTGCTTGCGCGGCGGCGAACATCCTGGTTGGCTTGACGCGCAAAGTAGACGTCCAGGGCGCCCACGCCGCAGGCAAAGCCGTCGCGGGCGTGGTC
>JANPMR010000539.1:0-1961 GCA_031427055.1 Rubrivivax sp. | reverse complement strand
GCCGGCCTGGCGCTGCGAGCCCGCCACGCCTGCTGCATCAACGGCGAGTTGCGCCTGCTGCTGCGCCCTGGCCTGGGCCGGCTGCGCATCGAGCTGCCAGCGGCGCAAGGCGCCATCGGCCAGTGGCCCGCCGCCTGGCTTGCCGGGCTGGGCACGCCGTGGAACACGCTGCGCCCGACCGGCTCGCTGCAGTTGTCCAGCCCGGGGCTGACGCTGGAGGCGGTGGGTGGACACTGGCTGTTCACCGGGCGCGCGGACCTGGAGCTCA
Organism: Rubrivivax sp.; assembly: GCA_031427055.1. Taxonomy (GTDB): domain Bacteria; phylum Pseudomonadota; class Gammaproteobacteria; order Burkholderiales; family Burkholderiaceae_C; genus Rubrivivax. The sequence continues at coordinate 1,693 of JANPMR010000539.1, read as the reverse complement.
TCGCCATGGCCTCGCGCGTGTCGACGCTCGAGGTGCTGGGCAGCTATCGATTGCAGCTGCAGGGCGAATCCGCCGGCAGCAGCGCCAGCGTGCGCCTGAGCACGCTGAGTGGCCCCTTGCAGTTGTCTGGCAGCGGCCAGTGGGCAGCGTCGAAGCTGCGCTTCGCCGGCCAGGCCAGCGCCGAGCCCGGCGCCGAAGCCGGCTTGAACAATCTGCTCAACATCATCGGCCGCCGCCAGGGCGCGCTGTCTCTCCTATCGATCGGATGACCATGATCCATGACTTGTTGGCCGAACGCAGCCGCGCCTGCGTCGCCGGGGCCGCGCGGCTGGCCATGCTTGCGCTGCTGGCGATGCCGGTCGCGCAGGCGCAGCCCGCGCCACCCGCACCGGCACGATCGCGAGCGCCGGTGACGGTGAACTTCGTCAACGCCGACATCGAGGCCGTGACACGGGCCTTCGCCGCCATGATCGAGCGTGCCATCGTCGTCGACCCGCGCGTCAAGGGCAGCATCACCGTCTACAGCGAGCAGCCGCAGAGCGTGCGCGAGGCCTATTCCAGCTATGTCTCGGCGCTGCGCGGCCTGGGCTTCGCGGTGGTCGAGAGCGCCGGCCTGCTCAAGGTGGTGCCAGAAGCCGACGCCAAGTTGCAGTCGGGCACGGTGTCGGTGGGTGAGCTCAATGTGCGGGGCGACCAGGTGATGACGCAGATCTTCAGCCTGCGCTTCGAGAACCCGAACAACCTGGTGGCGGTGCTGCGGCCGCTGATCAGCGCCAACAACACCATCAACGCCAGTCCGGGCACCAACGCCTTGATCATCACCGACTACGCCGAGAACCTGCAGCGCCTGGGCAAGATCATCGCCGCCCTCGACAAGCCCGCGGGCACCGAGGTCGAGATCGTGCCGTTGCAGCACGCGGTAGCGGCCGACCTGGCGCCACTGGTGCAGCGCCTGAGCGACGGCGGCGGCGCGGGTGTGCCCGGCGTGCCGGGCAGCGCGGGCAGCCTGACGGTGCTGGCCGACTCGCGCAGCAATTCGCTGATGCTGCGGGCGGCCAACCCGACGCGGCTGGCCGCGGCGCTTGCCACCATTGCGCGCCTGGACCGGCCGAACAACTTCACCGGCCCGGGCGGCGGCATGTGGGTGGTGCACCTCAAGAACGCCGACGCGGTGCGCCTGGCCACGGTGGTGCGGGCGGCTTTCGGCGCGGCCGGCAGCAGCAGCAGTGGCGGCAGCGTGCCGGCGACCGCGCCGGCACCGACCCCGGGCGTCCCGCCCGGTGGCACTGCGGCGGGCGCGGGCGGCGGCGGCTTGACGGCCTCGGCGCAGCCGTCTACCGGCGGCTTCATCCAGGCCGACCCGGCCACCAACTCGCTCATCATCACGGCGCCCGAGCCGCTGTACAAGCAGGTGCGCGCGCTGATTGACCAACTCGACACGCGCCGCGCGCAGGTCTACATCGAAAGCATGATCGTCGAGGTCTCGGGCGGCAACGCGGCCGACTTCGGCTTCCAGTGGCAGGGCCTGCTCGGCAAGAGCGGCGACAAGATCGGCATGGTGGCGGGTACCAATTTCAGCGCCGCGGGCCGGCCCAGCATCATCGACATCAACACCTCGGCGGTGAAGGGCTCGATCAACCTCGGCTCGGGCCTCAACGTCGGCGTGCTGAATACGATCAACGGCATCACCTCG
>JANPMR010000538.1:0-6393 GCA_031427055.1 Rubrivivax sp. | reverse complement strand
TGCATGCGAGGGATTCTATGAGCCCGGCACCCGCCGCTTCGGCGCTGAGCGACGCCCAGTACCACCTCGAAACCGGCACGCTGCTGGCTCGCATCGAGGCCGCCGCCGACCGCTGGCTGCAGGACGACGTGATCGACATCGACACCCAGCGCACCGGCGGATTGCTGGAGCTGAGCTTTCCCGACGGCAGCAAGATCATCGTCAACACCCAGCCGCCGCTGCACGAGGTGTGGCTGGCGGCGCGCGCCGGCGGCTACCACTACCGTTGGGTGGATGGCCAGTGGCTCGACACACGCGACGGCAGCGAGTTTCTTGCCGCGCTGTCGGCGCACGCCAGCGCACAAGGCGGCAGGACGCTCGAGTTCTGATCCAGCGGACGCCGCGGAACCGGCTTCGCCGGGCCGCTGGCGGCGCCCCCTTGAGGGGGAGCGCCGAAGGCGCTTCGGGGGTGATTCATTCAGCGGCGGAACAAGTCCAGGATGCCCTTGCGCTCGTCGTCGCTGGCCGGCTGCGGCACCTTGTCCTCGAGCCCGACACTGCCGACGCCGCGGCCGTGGGCAAATTCGTCGAAGATCCAGTAGGGCCCCGAGCGCACGACGCCCTCGGTCGGCTCGAGCGCCCGCTCGGGCACGCTTTTCAGCGCATGCTGCATGAGCTCGATCCACACCGGCAGCGACAGTCCACCGCCGGTCTCGCGATCTCCCAGCTTCTTCGGGTTGTCGTAGCCGATCCACACCACCGCCGTCAACGTCGGGTGGTAGCCGGCAAACCAGGCGTCCATCGAGTCATTGGTGGTGCCCGTCTTGCCGTAGACGTCGCTGCGCTTGAGCGCGGCCTGCGCCGGCGCCGCCGTGCCGCTGCGCGTGACCTCTTGCAGCAGCGTGTTCATCACGAAAGCGTTGCGTGCGGGCAGGGTGCGCATGCTGTCGTCCAGTGGCCGGGGCGGTGTGTTGATCAGCACACGGCCCTTGTTGTCCGTCACGCGCTGAATGAGTTGCGGCGCCACGCGGTAGCCGCCGTTGGCGAACACACTGTAGGCCACCGCCATCTGCATTGGCGTGACCGAGCCGGCGCCCAGCGCCATCGTCAGGTAGGCGGGATGCTTCTCGGCCTCGAAGCCGAAGTTCTCGATCCACTCCTGTGCAAACTTCGCGCCAGTGGCGCGCAACACGCGGATGGAGACCATGTTCTTGGACTTGGCCAGCGCCGTCATCAGCGGCATCGGGCCGTCGAACTTGCCGTCGTAGTTCTTGGGCTCCCAGGGCTGACTGCCGGTGCTGGCGGCGTCAAAGAACAGTGGCGCGTCGTTGACCACCGTGGCCGGGGTGAATCCACGCTCGAGCGCCGCAGAGTAGATGAAGGGCTTGAAGCTCGACCCCGGCTGCCGCCAGGCCTGCGTGACGTGGTTGAACTTGCTCTTGCCGAAGTCAAAGCCGCCAACCAGCGCCTTGATCGCGCCCGTGGTCGGGTCCAGCGCAACGACTGCGCCCTCGACCTCCGGCACCTGTGTGAGTGTCCACTCGCCCTTGGCGCCGCGCAGCGCGCGCACCACGGCGCCGCGGCGGATCTTGATCTTCGGGCCGGCCTTGTCCGCCAAGCCCGAGGCCACCGGCTTCAAACCGTCGCCAACGATGGTGATCGGATCGCCCGACTGCAGCAGCGCCACGACCTTGCGCGGCGACGCCTCGAGCACGACGGCCGCACGCAGATCGTCGTTGTCGGGGTGATCGGACAGCGCTTCGGCCACACGGGCGTCGATCAGCGCGGCGTCGGCCGGCAGGTCGACGTAGGCCTCCGGGCCGCGGTAGACCTGGCGCAACTCGAAGCCCATCAAGCCCCGCCGCAGCGCGCGATAGGCGACCATCTGGTCGCCGGCGTCGACCGTCAGATAGACGTTCAGGCCGCGGGTGTAGGTTTCGTCGCCGTACTGCGCATAGACCAGTTGCCGCGCCGTCTCGGACACGAACTCGGCATGCACCGCATTGTCGGACTGCATGCGATAGCGCAAGACCTGCGCCAGCGCGTCCTCATGCTGAGCCTCGGTGATGAAGCCGGTCTCGAACATGCGGTTGATGATGTATCGCTGCCGCAGCGTGGCCCGCTTGGGGTTGGCGATGGGGTTGTAGGCCGACGGCGCCTTGGGCAGGCCGGCCAGCATTGCCGCCTCGGCCACGGTGACGTCCTTGAGCTTCTTGCCAAAGTAGATTTCAGCGGCAGTGGCGAAGCCGTTGGCCCGCTGACCCAGAAAGATCTGGTTCATGTAGAGCTCAAGAATCTGGTCCTTGCCCAGCAGGCTCTCGATCTTCAGCGCCAGCAGGATCTCGTAGATCTTGCGCGTGAAAGTCTTTTCGGTCGACAGGTAGAAGTTTCTCGCCACCTGCATGGTGATGGTCGACGCGCCCTGGCTGCGCGCGTCGCGCAGGTTCTCAAGCGCCGCGCGGACCACGCCCTTGTAGTCGACGCCGCCGTGTTGATAGAAGCGCGTGTCCTCGGCCGCGAGCACGGCATCCTTCATCACCTGCGGTATCTGCGCGATAGGTGTGAAATTGCGTCTTTCCTCGCCAAATTCACCGATCTGGACACCATCGGCCGAATACACGCGCAGCGGCAGCTTGGGCCGGTAGTCGGTGAGGCTGCCGATCTCCGGCAGGTTGGGGTAGGCCACGGCGAGCGCCAGACCAATCACGCACAACACGGCTGCAAGGCCGGCCAGCGAGAGGCCCGCCAGCCAAGCTGCGACGCGCCCAAGCGCACGCGCCCACGGCGGCAACGAGTCGTAGCGACGCTTGACTGACGGGGAATTTGACGCGGGATCGATAGGAGCCATAAAGAACCCGGTTATCGGGCCGAAAGATTATAGGAACCGATGGGTGAAGGCAGCCGTGATCGCCGCCGCAGTGACAGACCCACGCCCCCTTGGCCACCAACCGGCAGCTTGCGGCTTGTTTCAACTGCACCGATCCGCGTCACCGATTGGCAACGCAGACTACGGGTCGCGAACGCTTTTTTCTTTGTCGCACAAGGGCTTTACTGCTAGCATTGAAGTAACTTCTTAACAAGCTCGGGGCCATGATCAGGTGCTTTTTCAGGTGCTTTTGAAGGTGCTCTGTCCCGAATGGCCGCACAGCTGAGGAGTAAGTAACTTGGGTTTTCTCGACGCATTGCTGGGCCGCAAACACCCTCCCATGATCGGGCTGGACATCAGTTCGTCCAGCGTCAAGCTGGTCGAACTCGATCAGACAGCGAGCGGCGAATACGTGCTCGAGCGCTTCGCCACCGAGCCCTTTGAGAAGGGCTGGATCACCGACGGCCAGATCGAGAAGTTCGACGAGGTCGCTGCGGCCGTCAAACGCGTCGTCAGCAAGAGCGGCACGCGAACCAAGAACGTCGTCATGGCGATGCCGCAATCGGCGGTCATCACCAAGAAAATCATGCTGCCGGCCGGCCTGCGCGAAGAAGAGATGGAACTGCAGGTCGAGTCCGAGGCCAACCAGTACATCCCTTTCTCGTTGGACGAAGTGAGCCTCGACTTCTGTGTCATCGGCCCCAGCGCCACGTCGGCGGGCGACGTCGAGGTGCTGATCGCGGCATCGCGCAAGGATCGCGTGCAAGACCGACAAGGCCTGGCCGAAGCAGCAGGGCTCAAACCCGCGGTGCTCGACATCGAATCGCATGCCTCGCGCCTGGCCATGGGCCGCGTCGTGGCCACGCTGCCCAATGAGGGCCGCGACGCCCTGGTGGCCTTGTTCGAGATCGGTGCCGACACCACCAGCCTGAAGGTGCTGCGCGACGACGAAATGCTGTACGACCGCGACCAGGCCTTCGGCGGCTCGCAGCTCACGCAACTCATCTCGCGCCAGTACGGTTTCTCATTCGAAGAGGCCGAAGCCAAGAAGCTCTCGGGCGATCTGCCCGAAGACTACGACTCGGCGATCCTGTCGCCCTTTGTCGACAGCCTGTCGCAAGAGATCGGCCGCGCGCTGCAGTACTTCTTCACCAGCACGCCGCACCACAAGGTGCATTACGTGATGTTGGCGGGTGGCACGGCCACCTTGCCGGGCCTGAAAGATCGCGTCACTGATCTGACGGGCTTTGCGTCGAGCGTGGTCAACCCGTTCGAACACATGCAGCTCGGTTCGGCGGTACGCGAGAGCCGCGTGCGGCGCGAGGCGCCGTCGTACCTCACGGCCTGCGGGCTGGCGATGCGGAGGTTTCTGCAGTGATATTGATCAACCTGCTGCCCCACCGAGAAGAAAAGCGCAAACAGCGCAAGCAGTCCTTCTTCATCGCGCTGGCGGGCTGCCTCGTCCTGGGTGGCCTCATCACCGGGGCTTGGTTTTCGGTCCTGCAGCAGATGACGTCCGCCCAGGAGTCGCGCAATTCATTCCTGAAGAGCGAGATCGCGCGGCTGGACACCCAGATCAAGGACATCGCCACGCTGCGCACGGAGATCGAGGCCCTGAAGGCTCGCCAGAAGGCCGTCGAAGACCTTCAAACCGACCGAAATGTGCCGGTTCACCTGCTCGACGAACTGGTCAAGCAGACGCCCGAGGGCGTCTACCTGTCCACGATCAAGCAAAACGGCCAGATCGTGACCCTCACGGGAGTGGCGCAAACCAACGAACGCGTCTCCGAGATGCTGCGCAACACGCTTTACAACTCGCCCTGGCTCGAGCGGCCCGAACTGATCGAAATCAAGGCGGTCAACATGACGGCTGCCAACCGCGAGCAGCGGCGCCTGTTCGAATTCTCGATGCGTGTCACGCTCAAACGACCGCAGACCGTTGCCCCGGCAGCCACGCCGGCCTCGGGCGTCGCGCCATCGGCGCCAGCCAAAGCTTCCTGAGGGCGACATGGCCAAGTCATCCACCCTCAATTTCGAACTCAGCAGCTTTGTCGACAACGCGACCGGGCAGTTTCGCAACCTCAACCCCAACGAGCCGGGCCAGTGGCCCACGCTGCCCAAGATCGCGGCCTGGCTCGGCGCCGCGGCTGTGGCCGTGGTGCTGGGCTGGTTCCTGCTATTGGCCTCAGCCACGGACGAGCTTGAAACCGCCCGCCAGCAAGAACCCAAGCTCAAGGACGAGTATCGCGGCCGGCTGGCTCAGGCCGTCAACCTCAGCGAGCTTCGCAAGCAGAAGCTGTTGGTTCAGGAATACGTGACGCAGCTCGAGAAGCAGCTGCCAGGCAAAGCCGAGATGGACGCCTTGCTGTCCGACATCAATCAGGCCGGGCTGGGCCGTGGGTTGCAGTTCGAACTCTTCCGCCCGGGGCAAGTCCAGATCAAGGACTACTACGCCGAGCTGCCGATCGCGATTCGCGTCAGTGGCCGGTATCACGACGTCGGGGCGTTCGCTGCCGACGTGGCCAATCTGTCGCGCATCGTCACGCTGCAGAACCTGAACATCGGACCGCTGCCGGTGAAAGACAACGCCGGCGTGCTCTCAATGGAGGCCACCGCGCGCACCTATCGCTACCTGGACGCCTCTGAAGTGTCCGAGTCGAAGAAGGCTGCCGCCGCAAAGGTGCCCAAGAAATGACCTACCAACCCGAACATCGGCTCGCCGCACGCTCGGGCCTGGCCCTTGGCGCTATCGTGTTGGCCGCATTGCTGGCCGCCTGCAGCGCCGAACACGATGAACTGCGCCAGTGGATGGAGCAGCAGCGACGCGAGGTCAAGCCCAACATCACGCCCCTGCAGGCGCCAAAGAAGTTCGACCCGCAACCTTACGGCTCGGCGCAAGCGGTCGATCCGTTCAGCCTGCAAAAGCTTACGGTGGCCCTCAAGCAAGAGGCGCGGCAGCCGAATTCAATTCTGTCGGCTGAACTCAACCGGCGCAAAGAGCCGCTCGAGGCCTACCCGTTGGACAGCATGGGAATGGTGGGCAGTGTCAACAAGCTGGGGCAGCCATTTGCGCTGCTGCGCGTGGACAGCCTGCTGTATCAGGTCAAGGTAGGCGACTACCTGGGCCAGAACTACGGCCGCATCACGCGGATTGCAGAGACAGAAATCGCGCTGCGCGAGATCGTGCAGGACGCCGCCGGTGAGTGGATCGAACGCCCGGCCACCTTGCAGCTCCAGGAGAGGGCGCGATGAGTACAAGACAGGAGAACCCGACCATGATCCACTGGAGAGCTGCCGTTGCTGCCGTCTGCGTCGCCGTTGCGGCAGCCGGCGCGCTGGCCTTGCCGTCGACGGCGCTCGCGCAAAACGCGATCCAGTCGATCACGAGCAGTCAGCAATCGGGCACTGAAGTCATCCGTGTTGAATTGTCGGCGCCACTGGCGGCGGTGCCCAACGGCTTCTCGGTGCAATCGCCTCCCCGCATCGCCATCGACCTGCCGGGCGTGACCAACGCCATCGGCCGCAACAATGTCGATGTGAACCAGGGC
>JANPMR010000537.1:0-1794 GCA_031427055.1 Rubrivivax sp. | reverse complement strand
TCGAGCAGCGCGCCGATGTCCTTGACCGAGTCCTCGCGCAACATGCCGTCGTCCAGCGTCAGGAAGGTCTTGCCGAAGCCGCGGGAGCCGCGCACGTTGGGCTGGATGATGGCCACGCCGAGCTCATCGGCAAAGTAGTTGTAGCGGCCCATGAAGCCGAGCTTGGCCTGGCCTTCGGGCCCGCCGTGGATATCGATCAGCACCGGCCGCTTGCCCGCAAAGCGCGTCGGCGGCAGGTTCAGCAGGCCGCTGATGGCGCGGCCGTCGAAGCTCTGCCAGCGCACGATCTGCTGCTCGCCAAAGCGGCCCATGTCGACGCCGGGCGGCGCATAGGCTTGCGTCCATTGCTCAACCTTGCCGTTGGCCGCGTCCAGCGTCCACAGCTGGCTCGGCCCCTTGGCGCTGTTGAGCGAGAAGGCCAGATCGGGCCGTGCACGGTGGAAGTTGGTCGAGCCGACACTGCCCGGCGGGAGCTTCGGGGCCGGCAGTTCCTTGAGCGTGACGCCGTCGAACAGCCGCAACTCGTCGCGGCCGTCGACGTTGAACTGCAGCGCCAGCATCCGCCCGTCCTTCGTGGCCGAGCCGCCGGCGACGTCCCAGGGCACATGGGCGCTGATGCGGGCGATGACGCCGCTGGCCAGGTCCAGGCGCATCGATTCGGTGAACTCGCCCGCGCGGTTGCTGACGAAGAACAAGGCCTTGTCGTCCGAGCTGAACTGGCCCGCGAAATGCGCTGCCTTGATGGCCTCGCCCGGGGCCGGCAGCAGTTGCCGCCGCTGGCCGCTGGCCAGGTCCATGAGCCAGACCCGCGACTCGTTGGCCGATAGATACTGGCTCACCGCCAGCTGACGGTCATCGTGCGACACCGCACTGGCCCACCAGCCACCGCCTGGCAGTTCAGCCACCTTGCGTCGCGACTCCGGCTTCGTCGGGTCCATCAACCAGAAGGTGGTGGTGACCTCGGCGCGGCGCCCGCCTTGCGCCGTGCGGTCCAGCGGCTGCGCGGTGTAGAGCAGCTCGCTGCGGCCGTGCAGCCAGAGCAGCGCGTTGTGGCGCTCGTCGGGGTTGGTCAGCAGCGTGGTCTGGCGCGTGGCCAGGTCGAGCCTGAAGAGTTGCGCCGCCTCGTTGCCGCCGCTTGAACGCTCGAACACGAGGTACTTGCCTTCGCGCGGCTCGAAGCTGGCATCGGTCACCGGCTCAGCGGCAATGGTGAGCTGCTCCGGCACGGCCATGGGCGACTTGATGAGGTACAGCTGCGCCAGGTTGTCGCCCGCCTTGCGGTGCGCCACCACCATCTGGCGCTGCAGCGGATGCCAGTCGACGAAGCCATGACCGCGAAAGTCGGTGTAGTTGGCCACGCGGTCGACCAGCGCCTGCGGGATCGGCGGGATGCCCTGGGTGAACAGATTGGCATTGGGGGCGAACACCGGCGCAGCGGTTGGCGTGGCCGGCGTGGCCAAGGGCGATTGCGCACAGGCGGCCAGCAGAACGGCGGTGGTCAGCGCAACGGCCTTGATGAGAACGGAGTGCATGCTTGAACGGGTGGTGCAGAGGTTGACGGAATCAGTGCGCGGCCCAGGCCGGCGCTCGCTTGTCGATGAAAGCCTGCACGCCTTCGAGTGCGGCGTCGTCCATCATGTTGCAGGCCATGGTGCGGCCGGCGTCGTCGTAGGCGGCCTGGATGCCGGTCTCCAGTTGCCGATAGAACAGCGCCTTGCCTGCGGCGATGGCCGCTGCCGGCTTGGCGGTGATGCTGGCCACCAGGCGCTCGACCTCGGCGTCCAGCGCGTCGGC
>JANPMR010000536.1:0-1762 GCA_031427055.1 Rubrivivax sp. | reverse complement strand
TGCTGTGCGGCGCGGCCGAGAAGGCGGCCTACCGCGATGCCGATGTCGTGGTGTCGATGCTGCCCAAGGTGCACGAGCACATGGCCTCGCGCGGGCTGGACCTGGACAAGCTGCACATCGTGCCCAACGGCATCACGCCGGACGAGTGGCAGGGCGAACCGCCGCCGCTGCGCGGCGACGTGGCGCAGGCGCTGGCCTCGGCACGCGGCGCAGGGCGCATGGTGGTGGGCTACGCCGGCTCGATGGGCCTGCCCAACGCGCTGGACACGCTGCTCGACGCGGCAGCGATGATGCGCGACGCGGCGCTGCAATTCGTCCTGATTGGCGGCGGCCACGAGCACGCGAGGCTGGCGCAGCGCGTGGCCTCCGAGGGCCTGGCGAACGTGTGCTTCCTGCCGCCGATCCCAAAGGCGCAGATCCCGTCCTTCCTCGCGGCCGTCGACATCGCCTACATCGGCTGGCAGCGCATGCCGATCTACCGCTTCGGCATCGCGCCCAACAAGCTGATGGACTACATGATGGCCGGCTGCGCGGTGCTGCACTCGGTTGAGGCCGGCAACGACCCGGTGGCCGAGGCGGGCGCCGGCCTGACGGTGGCGCCGGAGTCGGCTGCCGCCGTGGCCGACGGTCTCATGCGGCTCGCTGCGCTGCCGCAGGCCGAGCGCCGCGCGATGGGCGAACGCGGCCGCGCCTTCGTGCTGGCAAATCACACCTACCCGGTGCTGGCGCAGGGCTTCCTGCAGGCCTTGCGATGAGCGAGCACGACGAGACCCGCGCGGTGGTGGAGCGCTACGCGCGGCGCAGCGGCGCCGACCGCTACAGCCTGCTGCGGCCCGAGGTCTGGCAGATGGTGCACGAACGCCAGCGCGCGCTGCTGAGGCTGCTGGCCGCGCACGGCATCGTCGACCTGTCTGTTCTGCGCCTGGCCGAGGTCGGCTGCGGCAGCGGCGGCAACCTGCTCGAACTGCTGCGCCTGGGCTTTGTGCCGCAGCACCTCACCGGCATCGAACTGCTGCCGGAGCGATTCGCCCAGGCACAGCAGGTCTTGCCGGCGGCCACCACGCTGCTGCAGGGCGACGCCACGCTCGCTGCCATCGAGCCCGCCAGCCAGGACTTCGTGCTCCAGTCGACCGTGTTTTCGTCCCTGCTCGACGATGCCTTTCAGCAGCGCATGGCCGACACCATGTGGGCTTGGCTCAAGCCCGGCGGCGCGGTGCTCTGGTACGACTTCACCTATGACAATCCGCGCAACCCGGACGTGCGCGGCGTGCCGCTTGATCGCGTACGGGCCCTGTTCCCGCACGGCCGCGTGGCGCACCGCCGTGTCACCCTGGCGCCGCCGCTGGCTCGCGTGCTCTGCCGCTGGCATCCCGCGCTGTACGGCGTGTTCAACACGCTGCCGCTGCTGCGCACGCATGTGCTGGCCTGGATCACCAAGCCCGCGCACCGATAATTCGCCCTGGCCGACGATCAACTGCCCTTCTTGCCCTTTGCGCTGCCCGAGATCGGCGACGAAGAGATTGCCGAAGTCGTCGATACGCTCAAGTCAGGCTGGGTCACCACTGGCCCCAAGGCGCGCCGCTTCGAGGGCGATTTCGCGGCCTTCCTGGGCGACGAGACACGCGGCGAGCGGCTGCATTGCATTGCCGTCAACTCGGCCACCGCCGGCCTGCACCTGGCGCTCGAGGCCATCGGCATCGGCCCCGGCGACGAGGTCATCACCACCACGCACACCTTCACCGCCACCGCCGAGGTGGTGCGC
>JANPMR010000535.1:0-1868 GCA_031427055.1 Rubrivivax sp. | reverse complement strand
ATCCGCATAAACCCATCAGAATTGTGTGCGCTTTTCCGCCGGGCGGGGGAGCAGACACTGTCGCCCGCATTTTGGGCGACAAGCTTGCCGAACGGTCGGGCAAGCCGGTCATCATCGACAACCGGCCGGGCGCCGGAGGTGCGATCGGCGCCGGCATCGTGGCCAGGGCGGCGCCGGACGGCTATACCGTATTGCTCGGTTCATCGAGTATCCTGGCGGCCGGACCCGCGCTGCAGGGCCGGTCGTATCAACAGGTCGCCGGCGAATTCTCGCCGGTCACACTGGTCAGCAGGATTTCCTACGTGCTCGTAGTCAATCCGCAGGTCGCGTCAAAATCCGTCGCTGAATTCATACGCCATGCCAGTACCGGCGCAGCATGTAGGGGCCGGGGTGCGGCGTTGATTGATATTGCATATTGAGCGCTAGACGCCCAAAATGCGAGAATGATCACCCGCTGGATTTTCGAGCACCTGGTGCAGCGCCTGGGCTGGTATCCCGCCGTGCTGCTGCTGGGCCCGCGCCAGGTGGGCAAGACCACACTGGCGCGCACTGTGGCGGCCGCGCATCCCGGCGCCGTCTTCCTCGACCTCGAACGCGACGCCGACCGCGCGCGCCTGGCGCAGCCCGAGCTCTTCTTCGCGCGCCATCGCGAGCATCTGGTGGTCATCGACGAAGTGCAGTTCATGCCCGAGCTCTTCACCCACCTGCGCCCCGAGATTGACGCGCAGCGCCGCCCGGGCCGCTTCTTGCTGCTGGGCTCGGCCGCAGGCGATCTGCTGCGCCAACGCGCCGAGTCGCTGGCCGGACGCATCGGCTACGTGGAGCTCACACCGCTGCTGGCGGCCGAGATGCCCGCTGATGCCGCGAGCCTGCAGCAGCTGTGGTTTCGCGGCGGCTTTCCGCTGAGCCAGTTGGCCGCCAGCGACGCACAGTCGTTTGCCTGGCGTCAGGACTTCATCCAGACGTTTTTGCAGCGCGACTTGCGCAGCTGGGGCGTGAACGTACCGGCCGATACGCTGCACCGCTTCTGGCGCATGCTGGCGCACCTGCAAGGCCAGCTCTTCAACGCCTCGCAGCTCGGCGCCTCGCTCGGTGGTGCGGCGCACACCACCGCCACGCGCTACCTCGGGACGCTGGTCGACGCGATGGTCGTGCGCCGCCTGGAGCCGCTGCTGCCCAACATCGGCAAGCGCCTGGTCAAGTCGCCCAAGGTCTACGTGCGCGACAGCGGCCTGGTGCATGCGCTTTTGGGTATCGACAGCCTCGACGCCTTGCAAGGCCACCCGATTGCCGGCGCCTCGTGGGAAGGTTTTGTCATCGAGCAGATTGCCGCGCAATTGCCTGCGGGCGCGACGCTGTCGTTCTACCGCACGGCGGCCGGCACCGAGCTTGATGCCGTAGTGGAAGTCGGCCAAGAGCGCATCGGCATCGAGATCAAGTTCTCGCTGACGCCCACGGTCGGCAAGGGCTTTTGGCTGGCGCTTGAAGATCTGGGCGTACAGCGCGCCTATGTCGTCGCACCGGTGGCCGAGGCTTACCCGCTGGCCGCCAACGTCGAGGTCGTGCCCATCGCAGGCTTGCAGCTGGGTGTTTGATCGCCACACCGCAGCCGCTGTCACGCCCACCGACACCGGCCTTACCCTGTGGACGGCGCGGCCCATCGCGCTGACCATGCGAGCATGAAACTCGTCATCAAATGGTTCGTCAGTGGCCTGGCCCTCTTGCTCGCCTACCTGTTCCTCTGGCCCGTGCCGGTGCAACCCGCAGTCTGGCAAGCGCCCAAGGCGCCGGGCTACGTGGGGCCGCACGCCGTCAACCAAAAGCTCACCTGGATGCAGCACCTGCCACTGGCCGGCGACATCGGGCCC
>JANPMR010000534.1:0-2180 GCA_031427055.1 Rubrivivax sp. | reverse complement strand
GCCGGCACGTGGGCGATGTCGCCCGGCCGCTCCTTGTGCTTGCGCGCGTCGGCGATGACCAGCACCGTGCCGTCGGCCGCCGTCAACGTGCCGGCATCGCCCGCCTGGCCGCCGCCCAGCGGGTAGAACACGGTGCGGTCGAGGACGATGCCGTGCTCGTCTGCGGCCAGCACGGTGGCCTCGCATTGCAGCAGCGAAGCGTCTTCGCGGAACAGTTCTTCGGTCATCAGGCAGCCTCCGTGCTTCGCATTGCGGTATTCGCCTTGGGGCGGCCCGGCGGGCTCACGCGCTCTCCAGCGTGATCTCGCCCTTGGGCGTGGCCAACCGCGCCTGCAAGGCCACCCCGGCCTGCGGCAGCACCGACACGCCGCGCAAGCGCAGCACGTCGCGCACGCGCTCCGGCACGCCATGCAGTGTCAGGCCGCCCAGCGTGACGCCCGAGTCGGGCATGTGGGTGGCCGGATGCGAGCCCTGCCACTGGATCAGCGTGGGCAGCGCGCCGGCACAGTCCAGCGCGCCGTCGTCGTTGACGAGGATCTGCCACTGCAGCCGGCCCTGCGGCGTGTCGCGCCCCGCGGCCACCGGGTTGCCGGGGCGGCGGCCCACGGTGATGAGGCCCCAGCGGTGCATGTCGAGCATGCCGCTGCGCGCGACGAAGTGGATCAGCCGCGGCCCGTCGTCGCGCAGCAGCGCCTGCAGCGCCGGGTCGTCCAGGCCGAACCAGCGCGCGCGGCCCGGTGGCGGCGCCGCCGGGTCGATGGCGATGATCTCGAAGTAGGCGTCGGGGTAGTCGGCGCTGGCGATCTTGAAGAGCCGGTTGTGCGTGCCCATCAGCGGGTGCTGGCCGCCCGGGCCGGGCGTGATGCCGAGTGTGGCCTCGCACCAGGCCACGCCCTGCTCCAGGCTGGCCGCCGCGACGACGAGATGATCGACATGCGCGGCGGCGCCCAATGCGCCGCTCACAGCTCGACCTCGCCTTCGATGCAGACCGCCACATCGCCGCCGATCCAGATGTCCGCGCCCGATTGCTCGACGAAGACGCGGCCCGCGCGGCCCAGCGCGGCCCCTTGGGCCGCCACATACGACGGCGGCGCAAGACCAGCGCCAATCAGCCACTGCGCCAGGCCGGCGTTGAGGCTGCCGGTGACCGGGTCTTCGGGCACGCCCATCGCCGGCACAAAGGCGCGCACCTCGAACTGCGTGTCCTGCCCCGGCGGCTGCGCGCCGACCAGGCCCAGCTTCAGGTCACCCAGCAGCGCCCAGTCGGGCTTGATCGCCAGCACCTGCGCAGCCGAGCGCAGCATCACCGCGCACCAGCCGGGCCCGTTGTCGACCCATTGGTGATAAAGCACGTCTTCGGCCGCGATGCCCAGACCGCGCACGATGCGCTGCAGCCCTTCGGCCTCGACCGGGCCGGTGCGGCGCAGCGGCGGCGCCGCGAAGGCCAGCCGGCCGCCGCCGCGGCGGACGCGCACCAGGCCCACGCCGCACTCCTGCACCACCACGCCTGCGTCGTGCGGCACGCCACCGGCCGCCAGCCAGGCGTGGCAGCTGCCCAATGTGGGGTGGCCGGCAAAGGGCAACTCGCCGCCGGGCGTGAAGATGCGCAGCTTGTAGTCGGCGCCGGCAACGGTGGGCGCCAGCAGGAAGGTGGTCTCCGACAGATTCGTCCAGCGCGCAAACGCGGCCATCGTGGCGGCGCTCAGGCCCTGCGCCGCATGCACCACGGCCAGCGGGTTGCCCTTGAGCGGCACGGCGCTGAAGACGTCAAGTTGATCGAAGCGTCGCTTCATGCCAGGGCTTCTCTCAGCACGCCGGCCAATGCGATCACGCCCGCGGTGATGCGGTCTGGCGGCACGGTGACGAAGCTCAAGCGCAGCGTGTTGGCGTGGCCGCCACCCGAGAAGAAGGGCGCACCCGGCACATAGGCCATGCCGGCCGCCACCGCCTTGGGCAGCAGCGCCGTGGCGTCCAGCGCGGCGGGCAGTTCGACCCAGAAAAACATGCCGCCCACCGGCACGTTCCAGCGGCAGCCGGGTGGCATGTGGGCGTCGAGCGCGGCGCGCATGGCGTCGCGATGCGCCTTGTAGCGCGCGCGGATGGTGGGCACGTGATCGCGCAGGAAGCCGTCCTTGATGACCTCATGCACCACGCGCTGGTTGAAACCCGGCGTGTGCAGA
>JANPMR010000533.1:0-3442 GCA_031427055.1 Rubrivivax sp. | reverse complement strand
CGGCAACATCAAGGCCAAGGTCGCCGAGATCTCGGCCGGCCTGCCGGAGGGCGTCACCATCCAGGCCGTCTACGACCGCTCGGACCTGATCCACCGCGCGATCAAGAACCTGACGTGGACGCTGGTCGAAGAGAGCGTCATCGTGGCAGCGGTGTGTGTCGTGTTCCTGATGCACGTGCGCTCGGCGCTGGTGGCCATCGTCATGCTGCCGGTGGGCGTGCTGATCTCGTTCATCGCCATGCGACTGCTGGGCATGAACTCGAACCTGATGAGCCTGGGCGGTATCGCCATCGCCATCGGCGCCATGGTCGACGCGGCCATCGTGATGATCGAGAACGCGCACAAGCACCTGGAAAAGCTGGACCGGCTGAAGCCGGTTCACACCTTCAAGGAGCGTGCCGACGCGATGATCGCCGCCTGCCAGGAAGTGGGGCCGGCGCTGTTCTTCTCGCTGCTCATCATCACGGTGTCGTTCCTGCCGGTGTTCACGCTCGAATCGCAGGAGGGCCGGCTGTTCTCGCCGCTGGCCTTCACCAAAACGTTCGCGATGGCCGGCGCTTCGCTGCTGTCGGTAACGCTGGTGCCGGTGCTGATGCTGCTGTTCATCCGCGGCAAGATCATGCCGGAGGCGAAGAACCCGGTGAACCGCTTCCTGATCTGGGTCTACCGCCCCGTCATCGAAGCCGTCATGCGCTGGAAGAAGCTGACGATTGCGCTGGCCGTGGTCGCGATGGGGCTGTCGTACTTCCCGGCATCGAAGCTCGGCAGCGAGTTCATGCCCACCCTCAACGAGGGCACGCTGCTGTACATGCCGTCGTCGCTGCCCGGCATGTCCATCACCAAGGCCGCCGAGGTGCTGCAGACGCAGAACAAGATCATCAAGAGCTTCCCGGAAGTGGAGTCGGTCTACGGCAAGGCCGGCCGCGCCAACACCGCCACCGACCCGGCGCCGACGGAGATGTTCGAGACCATCATCAACCTGAAGCCGCAGGAGCAGTGGCGCGCCGGCATGGACACCGACAAGCTGATCGCCGAACTGGACAAGGCATTGCAGTTTCCCGGTGTTTCCAACGCCTGGACGATGCCGATCAAGGCGCGCATCGACATGCTGTCCACCGGCATCCGCACGCCGATCGGGATCAAGGTCTTCGGCAGCGACCTGGGCGAGATGGAGAAGCTGGCGCGGGAGATCGAGGCCGTGGTGAAGACGGTGCCGGGCACGACATCCGCCTTCGCTGAACGGCTCACGGGCGCCAGCTACCTCGACATCGAGCCCGACCGCGTGGCGCTCGCCCGCTATGGCCTCTCAGTGGGCGAACTGTTGGACGTCATCGGCACGGCCCTGGGCGGCGAGATGGTGACCACCACCGTCGAAGGCCGCGAGCGTTTCGCAGTCACTGTGCGCTACCCGCGCGAGTTGCGCAGCAACCCCGGGCAGATCGAGCGCGAGGTGCTGGTGCCCATCATGGGCGGCGCGATGGTTCCCTTGGGCCAGGTGGCCAAGGTCGTGGTGGCGCGCGGCACGCCGGGCATCCGCACCGAGAACGCGCTGCTGTCGGCCTACATCTTCGTCGACATCCGTGGCCGTGACATCGGCAGTTATGTGGCCGACGCGCGCAAGGCGGTGGCCGAGCAGGTGAAGTTTCCGGCCGGTTACTACATCACCTGGAGCGGCCAGTTCGAGGCCATGCAGCGCGCCATCGAGAAGATGAAGATCGTCGTGCCGGTGACCCTGCTGCTGATCTTCCTGTTGCTCTATCTGAATTTCCGCCGGCGGCCCGAAACCTTCATCGTCATGCTGTCGGTGCCGTTTGCACTGGTGGGCGGTGTGTGGCTGATGTGGTGGCTCGACTACAACCTGTCGGTGGCAGTGGCGGTGGGCTTCATCGCGCTGGCCGGCGTGGCGGCGGAGACCGGCGTGGTGATGCTGATCTACCTCGACCACGCCTGGGAGGAAGCGAAGCAGCGATGCGGCCTTGAAGGTCGCCTGCCGGGGCCGGCGGACCTCTACGGCGCGGTGATGGTGGGTGCCGTCGAACGCGTGCGGCCCAAGATGATGACGGTGGCAGCCATCATGGCCGGCCTGCTGCCCATCATGTGGGGCACCGGCACGGGCTCGGAGGTGATGAGCCGCATCGCCGCACCGATGGTCGGCGGCATGATCTCGTCGACCGTGCTCACACTGGCCGTGATCCCGGCGCTGTACGCGCTGGTCAAGCAGTGGCAGCTGCGGCACATCCCGGTTCAAGACGGCGCAGTGCCCGCCCATGCGGCGCCAAGCACCCCCATGCCCCCCGGCAGCACCTCCTGAGGACCGGTTCCGCGCAGCACCTCCAAACGGTACCGAGGAGCGATCGGTTCAGCCGCTATCCGTCCGCTTCCCGTGCATCAGAAGCCAGAATCCCACTGTCGCCAGGGCCGCGTAGTTGAGCGCCATGAACCAGGGCGTGGTCCACGCGATGCCATCGAAGCCGCGCTCCGTGAAGGGGTAGAGCACCGGCACCGCGTAGTAGTCGGCAGAGTGCGTGAAGACATCGATCACGATGTGCGACCACCAGCCCACAAGGGGCAAGAGATGCATCACATCGGGCAACGCCGCCAGCACCAGCGTGACCACCACGGCGCCGCGCGACAGCGGCCGTCGCCGATGCAACAGCGCAGCACCCGCAGCCGCCCACAGCGTGTGCGCAACGATGTCCATCGCCGTGCCGGCCGTCAGTCCTGCTTCAATGCAGCGCCGCGCAGGCGCAAGGCATTGCCGATCACCGACGCCGAGCTCAGGCTCATCGCCAGCGCCGCGATCATCGGCGACAGCAGCCAACCGGTGAACGGGTACAGCAGCCCCGCAGCCAGCGGAATGCCCAGCGCGGTGTTGCCGAGCGACAGCGCCTTGCCGGCAACCGTCCCGCGCACGCCGATGCCGGATGCGGAATCGAACTGCTCGGGCTTGTCGAGCACAAGATTCTTCTCGCGCGCGGCCGCCACGATGGCTGCGGCGAGAGGATGCTCGCTGCCTTGGTCGAGGCTGGCGGCCAGGCGCAACACCTCGTCGGCTTAGAAACCGTTCGCGCCGATCGCCTTCTCGAAGCGCGGCCGCCCCTCGGTCAGCGTCCCGGTCTTGTCGACGATGAAGGTGTCGACCTTGCGCAGGTTCTCGATCGCCGCCGCGTCGCGGAACAGCACGCCCTGCGGGGCACCGCGGCCGGTGGCCACCATGATCGACATCGGCGTGGCCAGGCCCAGTGCACAGGGGCAGGCGATGATCAGCACCGCCACCGCGTTGATGAGGCCGTAGACCCAATCTGCACGATCTGCGACAGCACGGTGGCCGGCGTTTTCGTCTACGGCGTGGTCGCGGCGGCGCTGTTGACCTTGCTGGGCTGGGGCCTGTTCGGGCCCGAGCCGAGCTGGGTCTATGGCCTGATCAATGCGGTGTCGGTGC
>JANPMR010000532.1:0-3579 GCA_031427055.1 Rubrivivax sp. | reverse complement strand
CTGCGTGGCGGCAGCCGGCCGGCGAGTTGCGACTCCACCTGCCGCCAGCGCACCGCGTTCTCGGCGGCCTCCAGCCGGGTCTGTTCGCGGACATGCGAGGCAAGGCGCTCGGCCTCGGCCTGCCGCTCGCGCATGAGCCGCGACTGGGACTCGAGGTAGACCTTGAAGGCCAGCGGCGCCATGACACGCTGGCGGTCTATCACCAGCCGGCATGGCACCGCTTCGCAGACGGTCAACGCTTGCGCGGTGTCGACTTGCGGCAGCCTTGCCGGCTGGCCGCACACCGCGCACGCGGGTGTCACTGCACCATCTGCGCCAGCTTGCCGCTGGCGTACTGCGCCGCCACCTCGCTCAGCGTGGCCGCCTTGATGCCGGCCGACTGGCCTTCGCAGCCAAATTCCAGGTAACGCTGCTTGCAGATCTTGTAGGCCGCTTCGCGCGCCGGCTTCAGCCACTCGCGGGCGTCAAACTTCTCCGGGTTCTCGGCCAGGAACTTGCGCACCGCGGCCGTCATCGCCAGCCGCACGTCGGTGTCGATGTTGATCTTGCGCACGCCAAACTTGATGGCCTCCTGGATCTCGCTCACCGGCACGCCGTAGGTCTCGCGCATCTTGCCGCCGTACTGGTTGATGAGGGCCAGCAGGTCCTGCGGCACGCTCGAGCTGCCGTGCATCACCAGGTGGGTGTTGGGGATGCGGCGGTTGATCTCCTTGATGCGGTCGATGGCCAGGATGTCGCCCGTGGGTTTGCGGCTGAACTTGTAGGCGCCGTGGCTGGTGCCGATGGCAATCGCCAGCGCATCAAGCTGCGTGCGCTTGACGAAGTCGGCCGCCTGTTCGGGGTCGGTCAGCAGCTGTTCGCGCGTCATGGTGGCGTCGGTGCCGTGGCCGTCTTCCTTGTCGCCGCGCATGGTTTCCAGGCTGCCCAGGCAGCCCAGTTCGCCCTCGACCGTGACGCCCAGCAGGTGCGCCATGTCGACCACCTTGCGCGTGACCTCGACGTTGTAGTCGTAGCTGGCAATGCTCTTGCCGTCGGCCATCAGGCTGCCGTCCATCATCACCGAGCTGAAGCCCAGATCGATGGCGCCCTTGCACACTTCGGGGCTCTGGCCGTGGTCCTGGTGCATCACCAGCGGCACCGTGGGGTAAGACTCCACCGCGGCCTGGATCAGGTGCTTGATGAAGGCCTCGCCGGCGTACTTTCGGGCGCCGGCGCTGGCTTGCAGGATCACCGGCGCGCCCACCTCGTGCGCAGCGGTCATCACCGCCTGCACCTGCTCGAGGTTGTTGACGTTGAAGGCGGGGATGCCGTAGCCGCGTTCGGCGGCGTGGTCCAGCAGTTGGCGCATCGAGACGAGTGGCATGGCGGGCTCCAAGGGGTGGCAAACAGCAGGCCGGTGCCGTAACCGGTCTGAAACTCGTTCGATTCTAGGAGACCAATTGGCTGGCGAAGCGGCCGCTTTTCCGCGCTCGGGCCGGTGCCATCGGTGACGACACTCGGTGTCAGGCCGCCTATCGCGCCGGCTCTAGACGAGGCTATGGATGTCACGAATCGATCTGGCTCCGATCACGCAGTGGATCACCGAGGCCACCGAGCGGCAGGGCGACGAGCTGCCCGGCTACCTGATGGAGCGGCTGCAGGTCAGCCGCCGCCGCGCCGCCGCCATCCTCAAGCGCCTGGTGGCCGCGCAATGGCTGACCGATATCGGCAAGCCGCGCCGCCCGCAGTACCGGCCCGGCCCGCTGCGCCAGGTGGTCAAGCGCTACGAAATCGGCGGCCTCAGCGAAGACCTGCCCTGGCGCATCGACTTCGACCCCTACTTCTCGCTGCCCAAGACCGTGCGGCGCATGGCGCAGCACGCCTTCACCGAGCTGCTCAACAACGCCATCGACCACAGCGGCGGCACCGCGGCCACGGTGTCGATGCGGCAGACGCCGCTGCAGCTGCAACTGCTGGTGTCTGACGACGGCATCGGCCTGTTCACGCGCATCCAGGAGCGCTTTGCGATCGGCGACCCGACGCTGGCGATGTTGGAGCTGAGCAAGGGCAAGCTCACCAGCAACCCCGACCGTCACAGCGGCTACGGCCTGTTCTTTACCTCGCGCCTGGCCGATGTGTTCGACATCCACGCCAACGAGTCGGCCTTCCAGTGCCGCAGCTGGGAGCGCCGCAGCTGGAGCGCCGGGCGGCCCGCCGCCAAGGTGGGCACCTCCGTGTTCATGGCGATCCAGCTCGACACGCCGCGCTCGCTGGACGCCGTGCTGCGCGCCTACAGCCACGACAACCTGGGCTACGGCTTCGAGAAGACCGTCGTGCCGCTGCACCTGCTGGGCACCGACGGTGTGGCGCTGGCCTCGCGCGCCGACGCCAAGCGCGTGGTGTCGCGGCTGGCGCTGTTCCGGTACGCAGAAATCGACTTCAGCGGCATCACCGAAATCGGCCACGGCTTTGCCGACGAGCTGTTTCGCGTCTTCCGCCGCGACCACCCCGAGCTGCAGATCGAGGCCACCGGCATGGCGCCGCGCGTCGAGGCCATGGTGCGCAGCGTCGAGGCCTGAGATCGGCCCGCGCAGCAGAAGGATTCGTGCCTACTTGACCTGGCAGATCTTGAGCATGTTGGTGCCGCCCGGGGTGCCCATGGGCTCGCCGCAGGTGATGGCGTAGGTGTCACCCGGCATCAACACGCCGCGCGCCACCAGCACCTCTTCGGCATCGGCCAGGGCCTCGTCGCGCTCGTTGTGGGTGGGCATCAGGATCGGCTGCACATTGCGGTACAGCGCCATGCGGCGCTCGGCGGCGTGCTTGTGCGTGAGGCCGAAGATCGGCACCTTGGTGCTGTGCCGGCTCATCCACAGCGCGGTAGAGCCGCTTTCAGTGAGCGCGACGATGGCCTTGCAGCCCAGGTGGTGCGCGGTAAACAGCGCCCCCATCGCGATGCTCTGGTCGATGCGGCCAAAGCGGCGCTGCGAGAAGTTGTCCTTGAAGGCGATGTCTTCGGCACGCTCGGCCTCGAGCGCGATGGCGGCCATCTGCTCGACCGTTTCCACAGGGTACTTGCCAGCGGCGGTTTCGGCGCTGAGCATCACGGCGTCGGTGCCGTCGAGCACGGCGTTGGCCACATCGCTGACCTCGGCGCGCGTCGGCACCGGCGCCAGGATCATGCTCTCCATCATCTGCGTGGCGGTGATGGTGATCTTGTCCATCTCGCGGGCCATGCGGATCATGCGTTTTTGCAGTGCCGGCACGGCCGCGTTGCCCACTTCGACGGCCAGGTCACCGCGCGCCACCATGATGCCGTCGCTGGCGCGCAGGATGGCTTCGAGCTGTGGAATGGCCTCGCTGCGCTCGATCTTGGCGATCATCGCCGGGCGGTGCCGCGTGGCCTCGCCGGCCACGTTGGCGAGCTGGCGCGCCATCTCCATGTCGGTGGCGTTCTTGGGGAAGCTCACCGCCAGGTACTCGCACTGGAAGGCCACCGCGGTCTTGATGTCCTCCATGTCCTTGGCGGTGAGCGCCGGTGCGGTCAGGCCGCCGCCGGCCTTGTTGATGCCCTTGTTGTTGGACAGCACGCCGCCCAGC
>JANPMR010000531.1:0-3094 GCA_031427055.1 Rubrivivax sp. | reverse complement strand
TGGAGGAGTATCTTTGATGATGTCGCGAGTGTGGTATTTGTTACTGCGGCAGATACTGACGGACGTGGAGGGGCAAAGGTTCCAACGGCCGAACGGGCTGCACCCAGTACCACCACATCGCGCTTGGTCATGATCGAGTCTCCTTGTTGATGAAATTTCGAATGCCCCGAGTGGGCACCTCTGGGCTGGCAGCGGCCTTACAAGGCCGGCCCCTGTTGCGGCCGTTTGGCTACGACGGCTCGTCGATCGCGAAGCTGAGCCCGGCGTGCGCCTGCAAGCGGCGCACCAACGACAGCCCCATGGCGGCGCCGGGCGTCCAGACGCCGCCGGGGGTGGCCTCGCGGTCGATGTCCTGCATCAGGCACAGCGCGGCCTCGGAGATCATCTTCGAGGTCGAGCCGTAGCCGGGGTCGCGGTCGCCCGTGACGGTGGCCGACAGTTGCCGGCCATCGGCCGTGTCACCAAAGAAACGCACTTCATAGCGGCCGGCCTCCCGCTCGGCCGCGTTGGGGCCTTCGCCCGGCTGGGGCAAGGCAAAGCGCTTGAGCAGCGCGCGCGTGGGCGAAAAGGCCAGCAAGGCATCCTGGATGCGGCTGTTGCGCGCCATGCGCCAGGCGCGGCCCTCGCTGCTTCGGCCCTGGCCGGCCAGCATGCGCTCGTCGTAGACGAAGTCCTGCCCCCACGGGTGGCCGCGCAACGCGTTGGTGCGGTGCACGTTCTTGGTGTTGATGGCGGCCATCACGAAAGGCGCCGTCCAGCCGCCGGCACGCTCGTCAAATTCAGCGCCCTTGCTGTCGGGCTGCGCCGGGCCCTTGAAGCCGGGGGTGAGCGCAAACGGGTCGGCCATCGTGCGCGCCGTGGCCGAGTCGCGCCCCATGGCCTCGAGCGTGGCAATCAGGCTGGCCGCCGTGCCGCCCGAAAAGCCGCCCTTCATCGTCGTCACGCGGCCGCGCACGCGCTGCAGCGGTTTGCCCAGGCGCAGCAGGGCTTCGTCCTGCAGGTAGACCACGCCGAGGTCGAAAGGGATGGAGTCGAAGCCGCAAGAGAACACGATGCGGGCGCCGGATTCGCGCGCTAAAGGGTCGAGCAGCGGAATCATCTTCGCCATCCAGCCGGGCTCGCCGCAGAGGTCGACATAGTCGACGCCGGCCTCGGCGCAGGCCGTGGCCAGCGCCTGGCCGTGTTGCTGGTAGGGGCCGACCGTGGTGATCACGACCTCGGCCTGGCGCACCAGCTTTTTCAGCGACTCGGGGTCGCCGGCGTCGGCAGCCAGCAGCGGAACGCGTTCAGCCGACTTGAGGCTGTCGCGCACCTCGCTGAGCTTGCTCACGTTGCGCCCGGCCATGGCCCAGGTCAGGTTGCCTGCGCCGCCGTAATGCGTGTGCAGATACTCCGCCACGAGCCGGCCGGTGAAGCCGCTGGCGCCAAAAACGATGAGATCAAAGGGCTTTCTCATGCCCCAATCGTCGCACAGCCCGGGGCGGGTGGGTCAGGCGGACGACACATGCCGGCAGCAGCAGACCGGCTGGCGGGAGGCCGTCGGGCATCTCGATGTAGCGCTTCACTCTTTTCTTGCTTGTGAGGACCAAGTCATGGGTTGCAATTTAACTGGCAAACTTGTCTGCAAAATTGATAAAATATCGTTTTTAGTCAATGCGTTACGCATTAAGTGATGTTGGCAACTATGGCTGCTTTGTATGACGCTCCGCACCCATTCGAGCCGCTCATGCCGTCCGAAACGGCGCAACAGCCCTTGTTGGCCCAGGCGCATGACCTGGCACGCGCGGCGCTGCGGCTGGCAGGCACGCCGGTGCCTGCCGAGCTGCGCCGGCTGTTGCGCGGCATGAATTCGTACTACTCCAACCGTATCGAGGGCCAGCACACCCGACCGTTCGAGATCGAGCAGGCGCTGCGCAAAGACTTCTCGGCCAACCGCGAGCTGGCCGCCAAACAGCGGCTGGCAGTGGCGCACATCGAGGCCGAGACCGCCATCGAGGGCCGTTACGTCGGTGCCGAAGGCTCCCTTCGCCTGTACAGCGCCGATGCGGTAGGCGACCTGCACCGCGAGCTCTTCGGCCGCCTGCCTGCGGATGACCTGTTCACCCCCGAGGGTGAGGTCATCGTGCCCGGCCAGCTGCGCCAACGCGAGGTCCGCGTAGGCCAGCATGTCGCACCTGCCTTTGCTGCGGTGCCGACGCTGCTGCAGCGCTGGTCCGAGGTTTACGGTGGCACGCGCCGCGGCGAGGCTGCGCTGCTGGCGCAGGCGGCCGCGCACCACCGACTGGGCTGGGTGCACCCTTTCATCGACGGCAACGGCCGGGTGATGCGGCTGCACACGCATGCGATGCTGGCTGCGCTGGGCTACACCGGCGGCCTGTGGTCGCCGCTGCGGGGCTTTGCCCGCAGCACGGAGCGCTATTTCGCGCTGCTGGCTGCGGCTGATGAGCCGCGCCGCGGCGATCTGGATGGGCGCGGCAACCTGAGCCAACAGGCGCTGGTTGACTGGATCGGCTATGTCTTGTCCGTCAGCCAGGACCAGGTGGCCTTCATGTCGGGCCTGCTGCGCTTGGGCGACATAGAGCGGCGCATCGCCGCCTGCCTGGTGTACGAAGAGCAAACCCTGCGCTCGGGCGTGCGGCTGGCCGCATTGCGGCCACTGCACTACCTGTTTGTGACCGACAGCACGCTGGAGCGTGGCGAGTTCAAGGCCATGACGGGCTTGGGCGAGCGCACGGCCGGCACGGTGTTGAAGGCGCTGCTGGATCGACGCCTGCTGGTCAGCGATTCGCCACAGGGCGCGCTGCGCTTTGGCCTGCCGCTGCAGGCGCTGCGGTTCTACTTTCCGGCGTTGTGGCCCGAAGCCGAGGCGGACGATGGTGACACTGGCGTTCACTGATGGGGTCTTGGGCGACAGTTCAGCCCTGCGGACGACCTGCCTCGGCCTGGTTCA
Source organism: Rubrivivax sp. (assembly GCA_031427055.1). Lineage (GTDB taxonomy): Bacteria > Pseudomonadota > Gammaproteobacteria > Burkholderiales > Burkholderiaceae_C > Rubrivivax. Next base: position 144 of record JANPMR010000531.1, on the reverse strand, counting down.
GCCGGCCTGCAACAACTGCGCCACGACGGCGACGGCAATCACTTCCGGCTCCTTGCCGGCAATGCCCGGCACGCCGATCGGGCACACCATGCGTGCCAGTCGATCATCGCCAATGCCACGTTCGCGCAGCCGGTGCTCGAAGCG
>JANPMR010000530.1:0-7204 GCA_031427055.1 Rubrivivax sp. | reverse complement strand
CGAGCCGGGTGACGGCCCCGCCGATTGCGTGCTCGTCGGCTCGGCGGTGGTCACCGTCAGCGGCAAGCTGGCGCAGTTTGGCAGCCGGCTGCTGGTGCCGGTGTCGGACGCGATGCTGGGGCAGTTTGCCGACAACTTCCGCGCCGCGGCGGCGGCCGTGCCGGCGGCGCCGGTGGCAGGCACGGCTGTGGTCGATGGCGGGCCGGTACCGGCCGCTGCGCCCACGGCGCCTTCAGCGCCGTCCGCGCCTCAAGCGGCGAACGAACTCAACGTGTTGGCGCTGGCCTGGATCGTCATCAAGGGCTGGCTCGCGGGGCTCTTCGGCAAGAAGAGCTGAAGCTATAGCGTGCCGTTTCGCTACGGCAGTCAGGGGCGTAGCGGCAGGTCGAAGGGTGAGTTGACGATGACCTTGCCGAGGGTCTTCATGCTGCGCCCAATGCCAGCACTGCCTTTTGCAATGCATGGAAACTGCGCGAGGTGTTGCGCGCTGGATCGACAAGCGGGGCGATGCGCCGCGCGCCGTCGCGCGTTTGATAACCCGACAAGTGCTTGACCAATTCCTGGCTGGGTGAACCCAGGCCATCAGGGTCGCGGTACCTGGCCTTGCGCGCAAGCCGGGTCAATGCAGGTTTGCCAAACGCATTTGCAACGGCATGCCAGTCGCCAACGAAAAAGCTTTCCAGCTCACGACAGGCCACACGCACCACCGCGTCAGGCCGTCCGGCCTCGACGCACCGGGCCGCAAGCCCGGCCTTCACCACCTTGCAGTCGCCGCTATCCTGGTCCCGCAACACCAGGAATCGACTGTCAGGCTGCAGCCAGTAGCGAATGCGCAGAACCATGCGCTTCTCCAAGTCCTGCTTGCCCTGGAACACGATGAAGTGCGGTGTCACGTCGTCGGGCAACCAGGTAGGCAGCCACGCCTGCAGCGCATCCTGAGCCGAAGGCTCTTCCAGCAGACAAACCAGGTGCCTCATGCCGGGTGTGCCCCGGGGAACAGGCCTTGGCTCCACAGGTAACCCATCTGGTCACCAGCGTCCATGTACGCGGCCAATTGGGCGTCGTCAGCCGCCCGACGAATTTGGGCGTAGCCCTTTTCCTTCACCAGCCAGAACACCTCATTCAATCGAGTCGCGTTCAGAAAGTCTGGCGAGTGCGTGGACACAAAAACCTGGCCACCGCGGTTGGCATAGGCGCGGAATTCTTCGGCCAGTTCCCAAAGCAGCGCTGGGTATAGCTGGTTCTCTGGCTCCTCCACGCACAACAAAGGGTGTGGCGCAGGGTCGGACAGCAGCACCAGATAAGCCAGCATCTTCATCGTGCCGTCAGACACGTACCGCGCAGGAAACGGGTCTTCAAACGCCCCGTCCTTGATGGCCAGGCGCACCCGTCCTTGCAGGTCGGTGATGGCTTCGGCGTTGGTGACGCCGGGCACGCGATGTTTTAAGCGGGTCAGCACATCCTGGAAAAGCGCCGGGTGGTTCTTGTGCAGGTACTCCACCACCAACGACAAGTTGTCCCCGTCGCGAGACAGGTGCTCGGCGTACCCGGCGTCCGACTCACCTTGCGCGCGGTTGATGTGAATGTCAGACAGGTGCCAGTTCTCGATCAAGTTGCCGAGCACCATGACGGCAGGAAAGCGCTCGAACTGCGCCAGACCCTTGATGGCCAGGATGTCGGGGCTCTTGAGCTTCTGTGCTTCACGGGTCAGCAAGCTTTCATCGGCCACCGAATCCAACTCGTTGGTCACCGCCTCGCCAGAACCAAGGGCGAAGTCCAAGAACTTCCACGGCCTGCCGCCACGGTTGCCGCGCTTGTAGCGCAGCACCTCTTTGGTCACGACGGGCCGGCCAGCCTTTTCGTCGATATGCAATTCATAGGTGATGCGGCGTGAACGCTTGTCGGCCAACTCGGTACGCACCTTGATCTCAATCTCAATGGGCCCTTTGCTTCCGCGGCTGCGCACCTCCTGCAGCCCGCGGCTGCCACCCAGCTTTGCGAGCGCCGACGTCACGTTGCCCGACATGGCATCGCGCAAGAAGGCGAACACCGAAAAAAGCGTGCTCTTGCCGGTGCCGTTGGCTCCCACCAGCACGCAAAAGCGTGGGATCTCTTTCATCGTGACGTCCTGGAACGCGCGGAAGTTCTTTAGACGTATGAACTCAATCTGCATGACGTGTTCCAGTGTTCAGACGGCTGCCGGCGACTTCATCGGCAGGATCTTGAGCGGCGCGCCCAGCTTGGCGCGCATGTTCATTTTCAGCTTGCGACAGCCTTCTTCCTTGCCAGCCATGGGGAAGAGCACCTGGTGCGGGAACAGTCTGGCATCGGCGGCGGCCTGCGCCCACATTGTCAGCAGCAGCCCGTTGGCGACGGTGGTGCCGTTTGCCGGCAGAAAGCCCAGCAACGGGCTTTTCAGTTGCTTTTGTCGTTCTGCCTTGATCATTCGCACCCCGCTTGCGGCGAGCACGCCGCAAGCGGACTTCGTCTCTCGCGCTGCGGCACCGGCGTGGCGCCAGCCCGCCCTCAATGCCCCAGGATCTTGGACAAAAAGTCCTTGGTCCGTTCGCTCTTGGGGTTGTTGAAGAACTCGTGCGGGTCGTTCTCTTCGACGATCTGGCCCTGGTCCATGAAGATCACGCGGTCGGCCACGGCCTTGGCGAAACCCATCTCGTGGGTCACGCAGATCATGGTGATGCCGCCCTTGGCCAGCTCGGTCATGACGTCGAGCACTTCCTTGATCATCTCGGGGTCGAGCGCCGAGGTCGGCTCGTCGAAGAGCATGATCTTGGGCGTCAGGCACAGCGCGCGCGCAATCGCCACGCGCTGCTGCTGGCCACCCGACAGCTGCAGCGGGTACTTGCCGGCTTGCTCGGCGATGCGCACGCGGTTCAGGTTCATCATCGCGCGCTCTTCGGCTTCTTTCTTGGGCAGCTTGCTCACCCACATCGGCGCCAGCGTCAGGTTCTCCAGCACGGTGAGGTGCGGGAACAGGTTGAACTGCTGAAACACCATGCCGACCTGCTTGCGGATGGCTTCGATGGCCTTGACGTCGTCGCTCAGCTCCACGCCATCCACCGTCAGCGTGCCCTGCTGATGCTCTTCGAGCCGGTTGATGCAGCGGATGAGGGTGCTCTTGCCCGAGCCGCTGGGGCCGCAGATGACGATGCGTTCACCCTTGGCCACACTGAGATCGATGTCGCGCAACACGTGGAAGCTGTTGCCGTACCACTTGTTGACCTTGTCGAAGGTGATGATGGGTTCAGACATTTGGGTCACCGGTTCTTGCTTGAAGACAGACGCTTTTCGATCCACAGGCTGTAGCGCGACATCGAGAAGCAGAAGGCGAAGTAGATCGCGGCGATGAAGAGGTAGGCCTCGATCTTGAACGGCCGCCAGTCACTGTCGGAGTTGAGCGCCAGGCCCATCGCGCCGGTCAGCTCGTACAGGCTGACGATGGTGACCAGCGAGGTGTCCTTGAAGATCGAGATGAAGTTGTTCATGATCCCCGGCACCACCATCGCCAGCGCTTGCGGCAGGATGATCTTGCGCTGGGCCTGCCAGTAGCTCAGCCCAAAGGTATCGGCGGCTTCTTGCTGCCCCTTGGGGATGGCCTGCAGGCCGCCGCGCACGATCTCGGCCATGTAGGCCGCCGCGAACAGCGTGATGCCCACCAGCACGCGCAACAGCACGTCGATGCTGGTGCCCGGCGGCATGAACAGCGGAAACATGAAGCTGGCCATGAAGAGCACGCTGATCAGCGGCACGCCGCGGATCAGTTCGACGTAGACGACGCACAGGGTCCTGATCGCCGGCATCTTGCTGCGCCGGCCCAGCGCCACCGCCACCGCCAGCGGAAACGCAAAGACGATCGACAGCGTGGCCAGCATGATGGTCAGCGGCAGGCCGCCCCAGCGGTCGGTCTCGACCGACGTCAGGCCCAGCACGCCACCGCGCATGAGCGTGAAGACGATGGCCATCACGGCCACCCACAGCAGCACCAGCCAGGGCTTCCAGAAGGCGCGAATGCAACTGGCGACGAGCAGCGCCACCAGCGCAATCGTGGCCACCTCGGGGCGCCATTGCTGCTCGAACGGGTAGCGGCCGAAGATGATGAGCCGGTGCTTTTCGGTGATCACGCCCCAGCAGGCGCCGATGCCGCGTGCCGCCTGGCATTGGTCGGCATCGGCCACCACCACGGCCTTGACGATGGCCCAGTTGATGAGTTGCGGCAGCAGCCAGATGGCCAGCGCGATCATCGTCAGCGTGACGACGGTGCTGGGTGCATTGCCGAACAGGTTGCGGCGCATCCACGGCACCAGGCCCTCGGTGTTGACCGGGGCGATGCGCGGGGCGATGGGGGTGAAGGTGGCGCTCATGTCAGTACCGCCCGGCCGCCCGAAGGTACTGACGCGCCCCCCGGGGGCAGCGAACGAAGTGAGCTTGGGGCAGTTTCACTTCAGCGCTCCTTGATGGCCGAACGGGTGTTGTACCAATTCATGAGGCCTGAGGTGGTGAGCGAGGTGGTCAGGTACACCGCCATGATGAGCGCGATGCACTCGACCGCGCGGCCGGTCTGGTTGATCGCGGTGTTGGAGATCGAGACCACGTCGGGGTAGCCGATGGCCACCGCCAGCGATGAGTTCTTGGTGAGGTTGAGAAACTGGTTGGTCATCGGCGGGATGATCACGCGCAGCGCCTGCGGCAACATCACCAGCCGCATCTCCTGGCCCTTGGACAGGCCCAGCGCACCCGAGGCCTCGGCCTGGCCGCGGGGCACCGAGGCGATGCCGGCGCGCACCACTTCGGCCACGAAGGCCGCCGTGTAGAAGGTCAAACCCAGCAGCACCGAGATGAACTCGGGCGTGAAGGAACTGCCACCGTCGACCGAGACCTCGCCGGCCACGGGGATGTTCCAGGCCGAGGGCGCGCCGCCCAGCACCCAGCCGGCCACCATGCCGGCGATCACCAGTGCCAGTGTGGGCAGCAGCACCGCTCGCTGATGGCCGGTGTTCTCGAAGTGCGCGCGCGCGTGGCGCGCCCAGAACCAGCCTGCCGCCGCGCCGCCCAGCGCCCCGATGGCCGCCAAGCCTTGCGCCAAGCCCCACACGGGCACCGGAAACGACAGGCCGCCCTTGCTCAGAAACACCAGGCCGGCAATCGACATCGGCTCGGCCGGGTCGGGCAGCCACTCGGTGAGCAGCAGGTACCACACCAGCAGTTGCAGAAGCACCGGCACGTTGCGGAACAGCTCGACGTAGCAGTAGCACAGGCCACGCACCAGCGCGTTGTGCGAAAAGCGCCCGATGCCCAGCAGCGTGCCCAGGATGGTGGTCAGCACGATGCCGATGACGGCCACGCGCAGCGTGTTGAGCACGCCGACAAGAAAGGCCTTCCAGTACGGGTCGATCGACTCGTACGGGATCATCAGCTCGCCGATGTCAAAGCCGGCCGGCCCGGTGAGAAAGTCGAAGCCACTCTGGATGCCGCGCACCCGCATGTTCTCGACCGTGTTGTGGGCCAGAAACCAGACGCCCAGCGCCACCAGCCCCAGGGCCACCACCTGGTAAATCAGCCCGCGCACAGCGCGGCTGCGCAGTGACCAGTCGCGCTTCTTGGGCGGTGCGGCGGCTGCCGTCATGGGTGGATCTCCTTCAACTCGCAATGGGACCGGGACATCGCCTGGCGCATCACGATCGCGGAGATTCCGTCGCGAGCGCTCCGAGGTCGGGTCGAGAAGCGGAGCCGTACACCCGTACGGCGAGCATCACAGGCCCGAGATCGGAGGGCGCAGCAGGAAGATCCGTGATCGGGATCAGCGGACGGGAGGGGCGTACTGGATGCCGCCCTTGTTCCACAGGTTGTTGATGCCGCGCGGCAGGCCCAGCGCGCTCTTCGGGCCGACATTGCGCTCGAAGATCTCGCCGTAGTTGCCCACCGCCTTGATGGCGCGCGCGGCCCATTCCTTGTCCAGGCCCAGCAGCTTGCCGGTGTCCTCGGTGCCGCCCAGGATGCGGCCCACCACCGGGTCGTCGGTCTTGGTCTTCATCTGGTCGACGTTGTCCTGCGTGATGCCGTATTCCTCGGCCTCGAGCAGCGCAAACATGACCCACTTGCCGATGGCAAACAGCTCGTCGTCGCCACGGCGCACGGACGGGCCCAGCGGCTCCTTGCTGATCAGCTCGGGCAGGATCAGGTGATCGGCCGGCGTCTTGGCTTCCTTGTTGCGCGTCGAGGCCAGGCCCGAGGCGTCGGTGGTGTAGGCCTGGCAGCGGCCGGTGAAGTAGGCGCCGGTGGCGGCTTCTTGCTTCTCGAACACGACGGGCTTGATGTCGAGCTTGTTGGCGCGCGAGAAGTCGGTGAGGTTCTTCTCGGTGGTGGTGCCCGACTGCACGCAGACGGTGGCGCCCTTCAACTGCATGGCGCTCTTGATCTTGCCCTTGGACGGCACCATGAAGCCCTGGCCGTCGTAGTAGGTGGCGCCGATGAAGTGCATGCCCAACGAGGCATCGCGCGTCAGCGTCCAGGTGGTGTTGCGCGACAGCAGGTCGATCTCGCCGGACTGCAGCGCTGTGAAGCGCTGTTGTGCGTTGAGGGGCACGTACTTGACTTTGCTGGCGTCGCCCAGCAGCGCGGCGGCTACGGCCTTGCAGTAGTCGACGTCCAGTCCGGACCATTCGCCCTTGCTGTCGGCGGCCGAGAAGCCAGCCAGGCCGGTGTTGACGCCGCAGACCAGCTGGCCGCGGGCCTTGATGGCGTCGATGGTCTTGCCGGCAAAAGCCGGGGCGGAGGCCAGGGTGCCGGCGGCGAGCAGGGCGCCGAGGGCGAGGCGGGAGAGTTTGTTGCTGAGCATCGATTGACTCCGGATATTCGTGGGGCCGCGGGCGGCTGAAGTGCGCAAAGGCGAGGTGACGGTAACTTCAAAGGATGCATGCAGCAACTGTGCCAATCCCGTAGGCCCGCGCGCCGCTGGGGTCATGCGGGCCGACGCGGTGCGGTGGCGCCCCGTTTTGGCCCGCCGGCACCGTTGCAGTCTGGCCGTCTGAAAAAAACTTCTGAAGCCTTGAACCCTTTGCCGGCCCTGGCGCCTCTATGTCGAGCTCATCCACAACAAACCAGGACTTCATCATGTTCTTCCTCAAACGCAATCTGCCCGCTTGGGAACGTGCCGTTCGCATCACCGTCGGCTTCTGCCCCGCCTGTG
>JANPMR010000529.1:0-2776 GCA_031427055.1 Rubrivivax sp. | reverse complement strand
GCGCGAATGCGCGCTGGCCTACATCACGCGCGCCGGGGTCGAGATCGGCGTCGCCAGCACCAAGGCCTTCACGACGCAACTGGCCGGCCTGTACCTGCTGACCCTGGCCCTGGCCCAGGTGCGCGGGCGCCTGAGCGACGCACAAGAGGCCGAGCACCTGAAGGCCTTGCGCCACCTGCCCGTGGCACTGCAGGCGGTGCTGGCGCTGGAGCCGCAGATCATCGCCTGGAGCGAAGACTTCGCGCGCAAGGAGAACGCGCTGTTCCTGGGCCGCGGCCTGCACTACCCGATCGCCATGGAAGGCGCGCTCAAGCTCAAGGAGATCAGCTACATCCACGCCGAGGCCTACCCGGCGGGCGAGCTCAAGCACGGCCCGCTGGCGCTGGTCACCGACCAGATGCCGGTGGTGACCGTGGCGCCGAATGACGCGCTGCTGGAAAAGCTCAAGAGCAACCTGCAGGAAGTGCGCGCCCGCGGCGGCCAGCTCTACGTGTTTGCCGACGGCGACACCCACATCGAAAACGAACCCGGCGTGCACGTCATCCGCATGCCCGAGCACTACGGTGCGCTGTCGCCCATCCTGCACGTGGTGCCGCTGCAATTGTTGGCGTACCACACCGCCTGCGCGCGCGGCACGGATGTGGACAAGCCGCGCAACTTGGCCAAGTCGGTGACGGTTGAATAGAAGGCAGGCTCCTTAGGCCCATGCGCCGCTTTGACGCCAGCCGCCTACTGCCCGTGGCGCCCGCCGACGTCTCGGCGCGCAGTTGCCCGGCCACGCTGGCCGTGGTGCAAGCCTGCCGGCTGGGCGCCGGGCCGGCGACGCGGCCGCTGGGGCAACCCTGGCAGCCGCCGCGCATCGAGTGGCCCTTTGGCGTGCTGCACGTGGCCAGCCTCGAAGTCGCGCGCCGTGCCTGCCTGGCGCTGGACGGCACCTGGCTGCTGGTGGACGCGCCTTCGGCGGCGGCGCGCTGGCGCGTTCGCCTGGCGGCGCTGGGCGCGGACGCCGCCTGGTGGCGGCCGCTGCAAGCGCACGATGTGTGGGACGCGGGCATCGCGGCATCGCTTGCCGACCTGCAGGGCTTTGTGCCGCGGCGCGCCACGCTGATCGTCGTCGAGAACGCGTGGGTCGACGCGGCCGGCGCTCGCGTCCTGGCCCAGCTGGAGCAGCAGGCCCGCACCGGGCCGCGCGCGGTGCGCTTGCTGCTGGCCGGTGGCACGGCGCCACCCTTCGCGCGCACGGTGGGCGGGTAAGGCTGAGACCTGCCAGGCAGCAGGTAGCGGCCGCCGGCAGTGCGAGGGGCAAGGTCAAGGCCTTGTAGCGACAATCGTTCACGCTTGGCGTAAGGCATGGCGATCTGGCGCGACTCTTTGGGGCTGCGTGGGTCGAGCGGGCTCTCGGGCCCGCCCCGCCCACGCCGTCCCATCCACTCACGACGACGCCCCCGATGCACGCCACGCTGCCCCTTCTTGCCGCGACCGACTTCCCGCCCATCCGCCGCGCTGCGCTGCAAACGCTGCAGGTGAACCTGGGCTACAAGTGCAACCAGAGCTGCCTGCACTGCCACGTCAACGCCGGGCCCAATCGCACCGAGATGATGGACGGCGAGACCGCCGCGCTGGTGCTGCGCGTGCTGCAGGTGCGCGGCATCGGCACGCTTGACCTCACCGGCGGCGCGCCCGAGCTGAGCCCGCACTTTCGTGACCTGGTGCGGGGCGCGCGCTCGCTCGGCGTCAAGGTCATCGACCGCTGCAACCTCACCATCCTGTCCGAGCCTGGGCAGGACGATCTGGCGGCCTTTCTGGCTGCGCAAGGGGTGGAGGTGGTGGCCTCGCTGCCCTGCTACTCGCCGGCCAATGTCGACCGCCAGCGCGGCGACGGCGTGTTCGATCGCAGCATCGCCGGCCTGCGCTCACTCAATGCGCTGGGCTACAGCCAGGGCAGCGGCCTTGTGCTCAACCTGGTCTACAACCCGCAAGGCGCCGTGCTGCCGCCGCCACAGGGCCCGCTGGAAGAAGACTACAAGCGCGAGCTGCTGCTGCACTTTGGCATCCGCTTCGACCACCTGTTTGCGCTCACCAACATGCCGGTGCAGCGCTTTGGCAGCACGCTCGTCAGCAAGGGCACGTTTCGCAGCTACATCGCGCTGCTGCGTGGTGCCTACCGCGCCGAGAACCTGCCCACGGTGATGTGCCGCACGATGATCAGCGTCGACTGGCAGGGCGATCTGTACGACTGCGACTTCAACCAGATGCTGGGGCTGCGCGCGCGCGTCGCCGGGTTGCCGCGGCCGCACCTGCGCGACCTGCTGCTGCACGACAGCGTGGGCGAGGCCATCCGCACGGCCGACCACTGCTACGGCTGCACCGCGGGCCAGGGCAGCAGTTGCGGCGGCGCGCTGGACGCAGCCGACGCGCAAGCGTCAACGCAGACGGCCAGCGTCGAGGCCGCCTGATGGCTGCGCCGCAGCGCAAGGCGCTGTGGCTGGGTGCCGCGGTGGCCGCGTTGGCCACCGTGCTGCTGTACCGGCACTTCGAGCTCGGACGGCTGCTCACACTGGACAGTTTGAAGGCCAGCCGCGACGCCTTGGCGGCTGCGTATCAGGCGCAGCCGGCGTTGACGCTGGCGGCCTTCTTCGGTGTCTACGTGGCCGCCGCCGCGCTGTCGATCCCCGGCGCCGCGGTGATCCTCACACTGGCGGCCGGCGCGATATTCGGGCTGGGCGTGGGCCTGGTGGTGGTGTCGTTCGCGTCCAGCCTGGGCGCGTTGTTGGCT
>JANPMR010000528.1:0-1575 GCA_031427055.1 Rubrivivax sp. | reverse complement strand
TCTGTCCCGATGAACTCGCCCTGGATTCGCCGCACCGCCCTGGCGGTGGGCGCGCTGTTGCTGTTGCTCGCCATCGCCGCTGCCGTGCTGGTGGCCACTTTCGACGCCAATCGCTACAAGGGCCTGGCCATCGACTGGATGCAAGCCGAGCGCCAGCGCACGCTGGCCATCGATGGGCCGATCGAGTTGTCGGTGTTCCCACGGCTGGCCATCAAGGTCTCGAAACTCCGGCTGTCCGAACGTGAACCGGCGAACCGGACCGAGTTCGCTTCGATCGAGGAAGCCGCGTTGTCGGTGCAGGTGCTGCCGCTGCTGCGCAAGCAGGTCGTGATCGACCGCGTCAGCGCCAGCGGCGTGCGAGCCGTATACACGCGCGACGCCAGGGGCATCAGCAACATCGACGACCTGCTGGCTCGCGGCAGCGCAGCCCAGCCTGCTGCCCCTACCGCGACCGCCAGCCAAGCCCTGCGCATGGACGTCAGCGCGGTGCAGTTCGACAACCTGCAATTGCGTGTGCGGGACGAGACGGAGAAGCTGGCCGGCGAGATCACGCTGCAGTCGTTCAGCTCGGGCCGCCTGACCCACAAGGTCGAGTCGCCGATCACGCTGCGGGCCAGCGTGAACCTGACGCAACCCTGGCCGGTCAAGCTCACGCTCGAGGGCCGCACCACGCTGTCGCTGGATCTGGACCAGAGTGCGGCCACCTTGAGAGACCTCAAGCTCGACCTGCATGGCGACACGGCGGGCGTCAAGGCGGTCACGCTCGCGGTTCAAGCCAAGAAGCTCTTCTACAACCTGACCGGGCAGCAGCTCGAGTTCGACGCGCTGAAGCTGGCGCTGCGCGGTCAACAGGGGGCCGACCCGTTTGAGTTGGCACTCGACTGGCCACAGCTGCAGGTCGACGCGCAGCAGCTCAAGGGCAGCGCGCTGAGCGGCAGCTTCAAGCTCACCGGCCCCAACGCGCTGACCGGCACCTTGCGCTCCGCGGCGCCGAGCGGCAATTTCGAGGCGCTGCGCCTGCCCGGCGTGATGCTGAGCGTGGCCGGCCATGCCGGGCCGCGCAAGATCGACGGCACGGTCAAGGCCGACGTGCTGATGCGCGCGACCCGCAAGGCGGTGTCGCTGGAGCGCCTGGACGTTGCGGCGTCGATCACCGAGCCAAGCCGGCAGCCCTGGCAGATCGCACTGCGCGGCAGCGCAGGCGCCGACGCCGCGGCTGCGCAGTGGGCCGTTGAGGGCGCACTCAACACCAATCGCTTCGAGAGCCAGGGCAGCTTGGGGTTTGCCGGCGCGGTGCCCCTTGTCAAGGCCAGCGCGCGCTTTGACAGCCTGGACCTGAACAAGCTGCTGGGCCCCGACAAACCAGCCCCGGCCGCCGCGGCGCCGGCCGACACGCCGGTGCAGCTGGCGGGCCTGCGTGCAGTCAATGGCCAGTTCAGCTTCGTCGCCAATTCACTGGTGTTTCGCCAGTACAAGGTGGCCAGCGCCAAGGCCGACGCGACCCTGGACAACGGCACCTTGCGCATCTCGAGCCTGACCGGGCAGGCCTGGGGCGGCAGCCTCGCAGGCAGCGGC
>JANPMR010000527.1:0-6490 GCA_031427055.1 Rubrivivax sp. | reverse complement strand
GGCCACGGTCTACCGTTTCTTGCAGACCATGAAGACGCTGGGCTATGTGCGCCAAGAGGTCGACAGCGAGCGCTACGGCCTGGCCATGCGCATGTTCGAGCTGGGCGCCAAGGCGCTGCAGTACCCGGACCTGATCGAGATCGCCAAGCCGCACATGCAGCAGTTGTCCGACGCCACTGGCGAGACCGTGCACCTGGGCATGCTCATCGACAGCGAAATCATCTACGTGCACAAGGTGGACAGCCGCCACATGCTGGGCATGTACTCCAAGGTGGGCCGGCGCGCGCCGCTGCACTGCACCGGCATCGGCAAGGTGCTGCTGGCCTGGGAGAGCCCGGCGCGGCGCGACACCATCCTCAAGGGCTGCGACTTCAAGCGCTTCCGCGAAAAGACGATCACCTCGCGCGCCGAGTTCGATGTCGAACTCGAGCGCACGCTGGCACAAGGTTTCGGCCAGGACCGCGAAGAGTTTGACGACCACATCCGCTGCGCCGCCATCCCCATCTTCGACCGCCTCGGCCAGGTCGTGGCCGGCCTGAGCGTGTCGTTTCCGACCTTCCGCTACGACACCGCACGCGAGCCCGAACTGGTGGCGTCGCTGCGCAATGCCAGCCGCGACATCTCGCGCCAGCTGGGCTGCAGCAACTTTCCACTCGACCCTGCGGCCCCCGCACGTCGTTGACCCCCACCCACACCGGAGAGCGTCCATGAGAGAGAACCGCCTGCGCGCCCTGTGGGCGCAAGACAAGGCCGCCGTCAACGGCTGGCTGGCCATCCCCAACGGCTTCAGCGCCGAGCTCATGGCCCACCAGGGCTGGGACACGCTGACCATCGACATGCAGCACGGCCTGATCGACGAAGCCGCGCTGGTGCCCATGCTGCAGGCCATCAGCACCACCGCCACGGTGCCCATCGTGCGTGTGCCCTGGCTCGAGCCCGGCATCCTGATGAAGGCGCTGGACGCCGGGGCCTACGCTGTCATCTGCCCGATGATCAACACGCGAGAAGACGCGCAGAAGCTGGTCGCCTGGACGCACTACGCGCCACAGGGCACGCGCAGCTTCGGGCCCATCCGCGCCACGCTGTACGGCGGCGCCGACTATGCCCAGCACGCCAACCAGACCATCGTCACCTTCGCCCTGATCGAGACGGCGCAGGCGCTCGACAACCTGGATTCGATCCTCTCGGTCGAAGGCCTGGACGCGATCTACATCGGGCCATCGGATCTGTCGCTCTCGCTGGGCTGCAAGCCGGTGTTCGACGACCTCGACCCCAAGGCGCAGCAGGCCATCGAGCACATCGTGTCGCGTGCCAAGGCGCATGGCGTGGTGGCCGGCATCCACAACGGCCGCGCCGACGTGGCGCGCGCACGCGTCGCGCTGGGCTTTCGCTTCGTCACCCTGGGCTCGGACGCACGGCTGCTGGCCGCCGGCTCGCAGGATCTGCTCAAGGCCATGCGGGCCTAGCGTGGCCGAAGCGACCGACTTCGCGCTGCGCGGCGAGCACATCGAACTGGCCGCGCTGCTCAAGGCCGCCGGCCTGGTCAGCAGCGGCGGCGAGGCCAAGGCCTTGATCGTCGGCGGCGGTGTGCGGGTCAACGGCGAGGTCGACACGCGGCGCGCACGCAAGCTGCGCGCAGGCGACGAGGTGGCGGTGGGCGGCACACGCATCCTCATCCGCGCCGGTAGCTGACGGCGCGCCATCCATCGGTCGCCAAGGTGGATGCGACTGGCGCCACTGTCTTGCGACTGGCCAAACCGAGGAGGCTCGACGACCGACGCAGCGCACTGGGGCGGGGCTTGCGCGGCAGGTGCTGGCGTGCCCCCATGCCAGGCACAAAGATTAGATCAAGAAGCGCCGCGTCGCTGCAGCCCGTGGTGCCACCGCTGGCGCCGGTCGGCCCGACGTAAAGTGCGCTCGATGAAAGCAACGACACCGACACTCGCCGCGGCCCTGCTATGGGCTTCTTTCGCTGCGGCCCAGCCCGCCCCAACCGCAGCGCTGACGCGCCATGCCGCCGCCCGCGCGTTCACGCTCGTCGTCAAGGCCGATGGAACCGTCCTGGGGTGGGGGCGTGACTCGGACGGGCAGTCGGCACGACCGGCATCGCCTCGCGGTATTGTCGGGACGCCCATCGTGATGGATCTGCCGGGCAAGGCGTTGCAGGTCGCGATGGGCGACCTCACGTCGTATGCGCTGCTCGAAGACGGCACTGTCGTTGCCTGGGGGGCCAACGATGCGGGGCAGCTCGGCAACGGACCGATGGGCGCGAGCGGTGAATTGGGGCGTTACCCGAAGCCGTCCATCGCGCCGGTCCGCGTCACCGGGCTGGCAGACGTCATCCAGATTGCAGCGGGTTCGCAGCACGCGCTCGCGCTGCGCCGGGACGGTACGGTGTGGGCCTGGGGCACGCGCGACGAAGGCGTCATTGGCGACGGTGAACCGAAAACGCTGCGCCCGGTGTTCGCCATCGGCCCGACCCAGGTGCCCGGGCTGCAAGGCATCACGCAGATTGCGGCGGCCCGCCAGCACAGCCTTGCACTCAAGAACGACGGCAAGGTCATGGCCTGGGGCTTGAACAGTGACGGGCAACTCGGCAACGGCACGCGCAACCGCAGCTGGACACCGGCCGAGGTCACCGGCCTGGATCGCGTGGTCGCTATCGCGGCGGGCATGGCCAGCATCGCCGGCAACGGTTTCTCAGGCGCCGTGCGAGACGATGGCAGCGTCTGGCTGTGGGGATCGGGCACATCGGGCGTGATGGCGAACGGCACGGGCAACCCGTCGCCCGACGATCCGGGTGGACGCAATCTCTTGCCACTGCAGGTAAAGGCGCTCGCCAACGTGAAGTCACTCAGCCTCGGCATGGGTCATGCCGCTGCGTTGCTGCGCGACGGCACGTTGCGGATGTGGGGTTTCGATGGCTACGGACAGATCGGTGTCGGCACGTCTGGCGGGTATTACCCGAAGCCGGTGCCGGTGAAAGGAATCACGAACGTCTCGGCCGTCTATCTGGGTGGCATGCGCTCCATGGCAGTCCGCAGCGACGGCAGCTTGTGGCTTTGGGGGTTCGGATCGAGCGGCGCGCAGGGGATTCTTGGGAAGAACCTTCCGGTGCCGACGCAACTTCAGTTGCCGTAGCCGCCCGGCAGCGCCCGCAGCGGGCACCGTTCCAAGCGGCCCACAGTCACCCGCCTTGCCCGCCTTCGCGGTTCGCGTTCTCTCATCGTGCAGGTGACCTGCAGCTCGCGCGGGCGCACGCGCTCGTGACCAGCCTGGCCGCAATCGGCGCGGTGGTGGCGGACAGGCCGATGCCTTTCTCAGGGGGCTGAAAGCGGCCCCTGGACGCGGCGAAGGAGCGGCGCAGCGCGGGCATTCATGACGGTCGGCTCATGACGGTCAACTTTGCGCCTGCATAGCGTTTGCACTACAGTCGTTCGCATGAAGACCGCTCAACTCCCGCCTGTCCGAGTCGACCCTGCCGTGCGCGCCGAGATCGAGAACGCGCTGCGTGACGGCGAGAGCCTGTCCGAGTTCGTCGAAGCGGCTGCTCTGCAGGCAGCGAGACGGCGCAAGGCCGAGCAGGAGTTTCTGGCCCGTGGGCGCGCGTCGCTCGCCAACGCCAGGAAGTCCGGCGAGTTCTACCCCGTGAATGGCGTGCTTGATGAGATGCAGGCCCGTGTTGAAGATCGGATGAGTGCATACCGGCGCGCGCAGCGGATCACGGCCGCCAAGCCGTGACCTACACGGTTCACCTGACTCGCGAAGCGTGGGAGGATCTGCAGCGCCTTGAGGACTTTCTGGTCGACATGGCGCTGGAGCACGGCGACCTTGACCTGCCAGGTCGTGCAGTCGATGCCATCCGCAATGAGATGCGGGTCCTGCAGACCAACCCCTACACCTGCCGCAAAGTAAGCAGCAATCCTCGCGAGCGTGAGTTGATCATTCCCTCCGGTGGGTCAGGCTACGTGGCGCTGTTCGAGATCATCAGCGATCACGAGGTCGTGGTATCGGCGCTTCGCCACCAGCGCGAGGATGACTATCACTGAGGGCCA
This sequence comes from Rubrivivax sp., assembly GCA_031427055.1. GTDB lineage: Bacteria > Pseudomonadota > Gammaproteobacteria > Burkholderiales > Burkholderiaceae_C > Rubrivivax. Next base: position 2,435 of record JANPMR010000527.1, on the reverse strand, counting down.
TGGCTCTCAGCCGACGAGTCCACGAGAGCACGGCACCAACGCCGCTAAAACGCCGCTAAAACGCCGCTAAAACGCCCGCCCCAGCGTGAGGTAGCCGCGCGTGCCCTTGGGTTCGTCGAGTGCACGCGCCAGGCCCAGGCGCAACTGCAGCGGCAGCAGGTAGAGCAGCCGCGTTTCGGCCCCCAGTTCGACGCCGGTCTGCAGCACCTCGTCGGTGGCGCCGCCCAGCTGGAACGGCGCGGTGCTGCCGCTGGCGCGCACCTCGGTCATCGGTTCTACAGCGGCTCGAACGTGATCACCTCACGCAGCGCCTTGCGCGCACGCGGGTGCAGCGAGCGAGTGCTGCTGTCCGGGGCGTCGATGGCCGCGCGGAACTTGGCGGCCTGTGCCTTGCTGATCTGGTACTGCCGTTCGTTGGTGATCAATTGAAGTCCTCCAGGTCGATGACGACGATTCCTTTGGGGTTGCCGTTGCGGTCGCGCTGGATGGCGCGCGAAAGGTCGAAGGCTGTGCGCGAACGACCGGTCTGACACCGTCGGCGCCAACTTTCTTTCGGCGCTGGCGCGCCTGAGCAGCTGCTCTTGCGCGCTGCGCCATCGCCGCGTCGGCGACACTCGCAGCCCTGCCCGCTCATCACCGCCCGCCGTGGACTATCCCCAATACGACCCCCGCTCGCCGCTGACGCCGCTCACGCCGGCCGAGATCGACGGCCTTGACCGCCTGCTGCAAGGCCTGCAGGCCGATGGCGTGATGACGCTCGACGGCGTCGACGGCTACCTCACGGCGCTGCTCGTCGGCCCGCCCGAGTTGCTCGCGGCCTGGCCCACCGCCGACTGGCTGCCTCTGGTGTGGGGCGGTGACGGCGCGCTGGGCAACGAGGAAGCCCCGCCCTTTGCGAGCAAGCGCCAGCGCAAGGCCACCGTCGTGCTGCTGCTGCGCCACCTGCGCCACCTGGGCGAGCAGATGGCCAGCGCCAGCGACGCCTGGGAGCCCATCTTCAGCATGGCCGAGCAGGGCCCGCGCGAACTGGCCGATGCCAGCGACTGGTGCACCGGCTTCCTGCAGGCCGTGGACCTGCTGCCCGACGCCTGGCAGGTGGACTGGGCCGACGCCGCGCTGGCACCGCTGCTGGTGCTGGGCGGCGGACTCGACGGCGCGCCCGCGCCCGAGGGGCCCGAGCCCGAAAACGCCGAGGCCATCGACAGCCTGAGCCGCGCCGTGCCCGACGCGGTGCTGCACTTGCGCGCGCGCGCCACCGCGCCGCGCTGAGGGGGACAAGCCATGCCGCACATCGTCATCCTCTACACGCCGCAGCTCGACGCCGAGACCGACATGGCAGCGCTCTGCCGCACCCTGGCCAACACGCTGATGACGGTGCAGGACGAAGCCGGCAAGGCCGTGTTCCCGACCGGCGGCACGCGCGTGCTGGCCTACCCGGCCGCGCACCATGCCGTCGCCGACGGCGAGCGTGACTACGCCTTCGCCTACATCAACCTGCGCATGGCCAGCGGCCGCAGCGAGGCCTTGAAAAAGCACGTCGGCGCCGCCCTGCTGGCCGCCGCCAACGTCCACCTGGCCCCGGTGTTCGAGAAGCGCTATCTGGGCGTGACGCTGCAGATCGACGAAGGCCACGAGGTCTACGACGGCAAGGCCAGCAACATCCACCCGCTGTTCAATCCGGGTTGATGCCGGGCGGTCTGCGCCCGCGTCAGCCCTGCGCCTTGCGCAGCAGCTCGCCGATCACCGCGGCGTTGTCCTGCCCCAGCCCCGGCGCGTTGCGCCGATGCCGCCCCGGCGTGCGCGACAGCTTGGGCACGATGCCCGGCAGCGCCAGTTCGCTGCCATCGTCCAGGCGCACCGTCTCGATCATGCCGCGCGCCTGGTAGTGCGGGTCGGCAGCGATGTCGGCCACGGTGTAGATGCGGCCGGCCGGCACGGCGGCGGCGTCCAGCACGGCCAGCACGTCGGCCACCGTGCGGCCCGACGCCCAGTCGCCGATGGCGGCATCGATCTCGTCCACGCGCCGCACGCGACCGGTGTTGTCAGCCAGCGCCGGGTCTTGCGCCAGGTCATCGCGGCCGATGGCGGCCATCAGGCGCTTGAAGATGCTGTCGCCGTTGCCGGCGATGAGCGCAAAGCCGTCGCTGCAGCGATACGCGTTGCTCGGCGCGATGCCCGGCAGCGCGCTGCCCGCGCTCTGGCGCACGGCGCCAAAGGCGCTGTATTCGGGCAGCAGGCTCTCCATGCAGTTGAAGACGGCCTCGTACAGCGCCACGTCGATGACTTGCCCCAGGCCGCTGCGCGCGCGCTCGTGCAGCGCCATCAGCACGCCGATCACACCGTGCAGCCCGGCCAGCGTGTCGCCGATGCTCACGCCCACGCGCACCGGCGTGCGGCCGGGCTCGGCGCTCAGGTGGCGCAGGCCGCCCATGGCT
>JANPMR010000526.1:0-2138 GCA_031427055.1 Rubrivivax sp. | reverse complement strand
CGCGCCTGGGGCATCGTGGTCGGCGGCGTCGGCGGCACGGGCGTCATCACCATCGGCCAGTTGCTGGGCATGGCGGCGCACCTTGAAGGCAAGGGCGTGGTGACGCAAGACGCCGGCGGCCTGGCACAGAAGGGCGGCGCCACCTGGAGCCACATCCAGATCGCCAACCGGCCCGATGCCATCCACACCACCAAGGTCGACACCGCGCAGGCCGACCTCGTGATCGCCTGCGACAGCATCGTCGGCGCCATGAAGTACACGATGACGGTGATGCAGCAGGGCCGCACCTACGTCGCGCTCAACACGCACGGCACGCCGACCGCGGCCTTCGTCAAGAACCCCGACTGGAAGTCGCCCGGCAACAACTGCGAAGCGGCCATCCGCGCCAGCGTGGGCGATGCGCTGGTGGGCGCCTTCGACGCCGAGCAGGTGGCGCTGGCGATGATCGGCGACAGCATCTACGCCAACCCGCTGCTGCTGGGCTATGCCTGGCAGCAGGGCCGCGTGCCGCTGAGCCATGCGGCGCTGATGCGCGCGATGGAGCTCAATGCCGTACAGATCGACAACAACAAGGCCGCCTTCGAGTGGGGCCGGCGCTGCGCGCACGACCTGGCCGCGGTGCAGGCGCTGTTCAAGGCGCAGACCGTCATCCAGTTCGTGAAGAAGCCCGGCCTCGACGAGATGGTGGCCACGCGGGTGGACTTCCTCACCGGCTACCAGGACGCCGCCTACGCGGCGCAGTACAAGGCCTTCGTCGATCAGGTGCGTGCGGCCGAGACCCCGCTGGGCGGCGGCAGCGCGCTGACCGAAGCCGTGGCGCGCTACCTCTTCAAGCTCATGGCCTACAAGGACGAGTACGAGGTGGCCCGCCTGCACACCGACCCCGCCTTCACGGCCAGGATCGCCAGCATGTTCGAGGGCGACTACAAGCTCGTGCACCACCTGGCACCGCCCTTGATTGCCAAGAAAGACGCCCACGGCCATCTCATCAAGCAACCCTTCGGCCCGTGGATGCGCAGCGCCTTCGGCCTGCTGGCCAAGCTGAAGGGCCTGCGCGGCGGCGCGCTGGACATCTTCGGCCGCACCGAAGAACGCAAGATGGAGCGCGCGTTGATCGGCGAGTACAAGGCCTGCATCGAAGAGCTGCTCAAGACCCTGAGCGCCGACAAGCGCGCCCTGGCCGCCGAGATCGCGCGCATCCCCGAAGAGATCCGCGGCTACGGCCATGTCAAGGAGCGGCACCTGCTGGCCGCGCGCCCGAAGTGGAACGCGCTGATGCAGCGTTGGCGCGCCGACGACATGAGAAAGGCGGCCTGACGATGGGCACCACCCCTGAGCAGACCCCCGCTGCGCCGCGCGCCGTGCTGGCCAGCTTCCGCCCCAAGCCCGGCCAGGCCGACGCGCTGCTGGCCGTCGTGCGCGAGCACGTGCCCACGCTGCAGCGCCTGGGCCTGGCCACCGCGCGCGCCTCGCTCGTCATGCGCGCCGCCGACGGCACCGTCGTCGAGGCCTTCGAGTGGGCCTCGCCCGCGGCCATCGATGCCGCCCACCACCACCCCGAGGTGCTGGCGATGTGGGAGCGATTTGCCGCCGCCTGCGACTACACGCCGCTGAAGGACCTGGCCGAGGTGCAACACCCGTTTGCCGACTTCGAAGTGCTGTGAGCGTGCGCTGGCCGGCGGTCGCGGCCGCGCGATCGCACGACCCGTCGATTCGCGTGCCCTTTGTCGTCGATGGGCGCGTGGTCGGATCGGTGGCCCGCGCGCACCTGCCTGCGCTAGCGGCCTGGCCGCTGTTGCTGCGTGTCGATGACACCGGTGTCGCGATGCTTGCCGCCGAGCGCGACGCCACGCTGGCCAGTGTCAACGCTGCGCTGCGCGCGCAAGGCCTCATCCGCGCCTGGCGTGACGAGATTTTTCCGCTCTTCGACCCCGACACGCGCGCGGTGCTGGCCCACATTGAGCGCGCCGCCTCGCGTTTCTGGGGCACGCTGACATTGGGCGCGCACGCCAACGGCTATGTGGCCGACGCCACCGGCCGACCCACGCATTTGTGGATCGCGCAACGCTCGCCGCACAAGGCCACCGACCCGGGTCTGTTCGACAACCTCGTCGGCGGTGGCGTGCCGGCGGGACAGT
>JANPMR010000525.1:0-4368 GCA_031427055.1 Rubrivivax sp. | reverse complement strand
ACGCGCTGCGTGCGGTGGGCGGCCTTGGCTCTGAAGATCATCTCTGCTCCGAAATCCGGGGGTTGCCGGGCTGTGTGGACAGCCGCAGCGGCGGTCAGGCGGCGGCGCGCTGGAGTCGATCCCGCACGCCATCCCATGGCGGGCCCGGCGGCGGCTGTTCGACCCAGATTGCCGATGCACCGGCGGCATCGAACCCGCGCAGCACCGAAAACAGTTCGTGCGCCACGGCCGCTGCATCGTCCGGCATGGCTCGGTAGAACCAGCCGGGCCCGGCCTCGGGCACGAGGCGGGAATATACCGCGACCACCGTCGGCGCCCCGGCGGCCGGGGCTGCAAGGCGCCGGCGCAGCTCGCCAGTAGCCAGCAGATGCACTGGCGCGTCGGGCGCGTAATGCGACTCGAGCGTGCCCGATGCGCGGGGCGAGTCGGCATCCGCGCCTGCCAGCTCACAACCCAGCACGCGCTCGATCTGCGCGCGCAATAGCTGCCCCGGCCGCAGCAGCGCCGGGGTGGGGCCGCGTGCAGTCGACGATGGCCGACTCGATGCCGATGGCGCAGGGGCCGCCGTCGAGCACCAGCAGGTCGGCGCCGAACTCTTGCTCGACATGCGCCGCCGTGGTGGGGCTGACGCGGCCGAAGCGGTTGGCGCTGGGCGCGGCCACGCCCGGCACGCCGGCCTGCGCCGCCGCCTGCAGCAGCGCCAGCGCCACCGGATGCGAGGGCATGCGCAGCCCGATGCTGGCCTGCTCGCCGGCCGCCGCGCTGCCACGGCCGGCGCGCCGCGGCACGATCAATGTCAACGGGCCGGGCCAGAACGCGGCCATCAGGCGCCGCGCGGCATCGTTCATGCCCTCCGTAAAGTGTTCGGCCTGCTCGACGCTGGCGACGTGCACGATCAGCGGATGGTCCGCCGGCCGGCCCTTGGCGGCAAAGATGCGGGCCACCGCGGTGTCGTCATCGGCACGGGCGCCCAGGCCGTAGACGGTCTCGGTGGCGAAGGCCACAAGCTCGCCACGCGCCAGCGCTTGCGCAGCAGCCCGCACGGCGGCGGGGTCGGAGCCCGCGGCGATCGGCATCGACAGGCTCAGAACGCCGGCAGGCCGAGCCGCGCGGCCGCCTGCAGCGCCGTCGACCGGGCTTGCGCCGGCGTGGCCGCCGTGATGGTGAGGTGGCCCATCTTGCGGCCACGGCGCGCCTGCGCCTTGCCGTACAGATGCAAGTGCGCGCCGGGCAGCGCCAGCACAGCGGCCCAGTCCGGCGTGCAAGGCGCGGCACTGCCATCGGCAAACCACAAGTCACCCAACAGGTTGAGCATGACGGCGGCCGAGTGCTGCCGCGGCGCCACCAAGGGCAAGCCCGCCAGCGTGCGCACCTGCAGGTCGAATTGCGACACATCGCAGGCGTCGATGCTGTAGTGGCCCGAGTTGTGCGGCCGCGGCGCCATCTCATTGGCCACCAGCGAGCCATCAGCAAGCAAGAAGAATTCGACACACAGCACGCCGACGTAATCCAAGGCCTCGGCCAGACGCCCGGCCAAGGCGATGGCGCGCGCCGCGGTGGCGGCATCGACATCCGGCGCCGGCACCTGCGTCACGGCCAGGATGCCGTCGCGATGCAGGTTTTGCTGCACGGGCAGGTGCACAAGCTGGCCATCGCGCCCGCGCGCCACGATGACGCTGAGTTCGCGATGCAACGGCAGCCGCTGCTCCAGAACACAGGGCACGCCGCCGAACGCGGCCCAGGCGGCCGGCAGTGCATCGAGCGTGGTCACCGCCGCCTGGCCCTTGCCGTCGTAGCCCAGGCTCGCGGTCTTGAGGATGCCTGGCAGCAGCGGCGCGTGAGCAGGCGACGCCGCCTCTGCGTCCGTTTCCAGCAGGGCGTAGGGCGCACAGGGCACGCCAGCCTGCGCGAAGCACTGCTTCTCGCGGGCGCGATGCTGGCAGACCTCGACCGCGGCGGCCGGTGGCGCGACCGGCAGGCACATGGCCAGACGGCGCAATGTATCGGCCGGCACGTTTTCGAACTCCGTCGTCACCGCGGTGCATTGCTGTGCCAGCAGCTCGAGCGACAGGCCATCGGTGTACGCGGCGCGCAGATGAACGTCGGCCGACGCGCCGGCAGGGCTGGCCGCGTCGGGCTCGAGCACGGCGACGCGATAGCCGTGCACTTGCGCGGCATGCACGAACATGCGGCCGAGTTGACCGCCGCCGACCACGCCCAAGGTGGCAAGGCCCGCGGCGCGTGTGGCCCCGGGCGGCGCCTGCGGCAAGGTGGTCACTTGAGATCCTGGGTCATGGCCTGCGCTGCCGCGGTCTGGCGCGCGCGGAAGTCGGTCAGGCGTTGGCGCAGAACATCGTCGTGCAAGGCCAGCATGGCCACCGCGAACAGCGCCGCATTGGCCGCACCGGCCGGCCCAATGGCGAAGGTGGCCACCGGCACGCCCTTGGGCATTTGCACGATCGAATAAAGCGAGTCGAGGCCGCCGAGATGCTTGCTCGCCACCGGCACCCCGAGCACCGGCACGAGGGTCTTGGCCGCGAGCATGCCGGGCAGGTGTGCGGCGCCACCCGCGCCCGCGATGATGGCCTGCAGTCCGCGGCTTGCCGCCTGTTCAGCAAAGGCGAACATCTCGTCAGGCATGCGGTGCGCGGAAACCACGCGCTGCTCGAAGGCGACGCCGAACTCGGTCAGGATGTCGGCGGCATGACGCAGGGTCTCCCAGTCGCTGGAAGAGCCCATTAGGAGGGCAATTTGGGGGGGCATGGGGTAGGGGTATGGGCGAGCGACGTCGCACGCTTCAACCGAAGTTACGAAGCTAGGATCTGAATTCGGCTAGGCGTGTCAACAGTGCCTCATTCGCCAACACGTATCGCGCTTCAAGTTCTTGAAAGACGGCCTGAGCGACCGCAACATCTCCAAGTCGACGATCTACGGTCGCGAGTTCACGGCAAATCCAAGCCGCGACGAGTTGATCATCAATATCCATCTCGGAGAACGACGTCGCTCGCGCTTCCGCAACGAGCGCAAGGCTTGCTTCGACTTCGCCGAGCCGCTGCCAGCAGTAGCCGACTTCGAGGTCAATCAGTGCTTGGTTGAAGTTGTAGTCAGCAAACGGACTGGCTCGTCGAACGGCTTGTAGCCCGGCGATGGCCCGTTCGAACTTGCCTTCCAGCATTAGAAGGCGTGCGTCAGAGAGATCTATCAAGTGCGCGAACGCTGTGATCCCGTTGATCTGTTGAAGATTGCGCGCAGAGTTGACTTCCATTCGGACAGCCGCAAGCATGTCCACGCGAACTTCACCGCTGCAACGAGCAGCACGAAGCCAGGCCACGCCAAATGCGGCTCTGTTGAATATCAGGGCGTCGATACCGGCTTGGTCCCCGCTACTTAGCGAATGATTCCTTGCTAGGCCGAACCATCGCTGCGCCTCGGTTCGATCACCACACAGCATGTACGCGTTGAACAACACCATGGACGCCCTCGACATTGCTTCATGGCTAGAGTCCGATGCACTAGCGAGAACCGTCCGGAGCGACCTAGTCATTGCCTCGAAGTTTGAGACTTCGAATTCGAAGTGCGCCTTCCACGCCGAAGCAACGGCTAGGACATCTTCGTCGTGCAAAGCGACGCCTAAGAACTGAGACCTAAAGACCCTATCGAACGCCTTAGGGCTAAGTCGTTCGAAGAGCCCTAGTAGACCCTCCGCAAGCATGATCCACGCTGTTACGCGCCCGCTTCGGCCATCGCCAAACACAGCACGAAGTTCCGTAATGGCGACTTCGACTTCGGAGAATCGCCCTACTCGCGCTAAGTAGCAGGCCCTCTTCGCGGAGGCAATTGCTCGCTCCACGGGATCGAGCGATGACCCGATCACTTGCTCCAGACGCAATAGCAGTTGACTCATAGTCGATGGAATCGCTGAGCTTTCAGCAAAAAGCTGCGCCAAACCGCGAATGTAGGGACCAGTACGTTGTGAGCGCAGTATCCGCGAGACAGACCATAAACGAAAAGGGCCTGGCATCGCCAGGCCTCAGAGGGGCAAACCAACCGCTGGCGACCGAAGTCCCCAACGGTCAGCAGCCTTAGGGCTTGTTTCCCGTCGGGAACGGCCAAGCTGCGGCGGGATTCAGCGTGGTCTTCGCTGGCGCAGGTGCCGCAGGCGCAGCAGGTGCGGCGGGTGCCGCCGGCTTCTTCGCGGCCTTCTTGGTGGCCGGCTTCTTGGTAGCGGGCTTCTTGGCAGCAGCCGCCTTCTTGGCCGGTGCGGCCTTCTTTGCGGGCGCCGCCTTCTTGGCCGGTGCAGCCTTCTTCGCCGGTGCGGCCTTCTTCGCCGCAGCCTTCTTCGCCGGAGCCGCCTTCTTGGCCGGTGCC
>JANPMR010000524.1:0-2564 GCA_031427055.1 Rubrivivax sp. | reverse complement strand
CGCCGCCAGACCCACGCCAGGCCCGCATGCGCTGCGCAAGCTGCGCGCTCGTCAGGCGCGTGCCGTGCTCGTCCAGCAACACGCGACGCGCGCCCTTGGGGATGGCAGCCTCGATGCGCGCGGCCTCGGCAAGCATGCACTGGGCGGCGGTCTTGCCCGTGCTGCGCGGCTCGGCCTTCAGTGCCTTGATTTCCAGCCGCATCTCGGGTGGGAAGCGCTTGGCGAAGTCGGCCCAGGCCTCGTCGGCCCAGGCCGGCTGGCGCTGGCCGATCGCCACCACCAGCAGCTTCACGGCAATGGGTGCCGCGCTTAAGTGACGCGCCGGGCCTTGGGCGCGGTGATCTTCTTGGCCGGCGCCTTGCGCGCGGGCGGACTGCCCGTGGGTGCCTTGCGTGCAGGCGACTTGCCGGCCACGCGCTGGTAGGCGGCCGACTTGTCAGCCGCCCTGCGCTCGGTGGTCTTGGGCGCGGCGCGCTCGGCCGGTTTGGCCGAGGCCTTCTTCGCGGGCGCCCTCTTGACCGGCGGCCTCGATGCCGATACCGCTGCCTTGCCAGCGCCGGCCTTGCCGGACGGCGGCGCGGCATCGGCGCGCGGCGCTGCACGGCGCGGTGCGCGTTCGGGCTCGCTGGCCTTGACGAGCTTGGTGTTGACCTCGCCCACCTTCATGCGCACCGACTTGCCGCCCCAGATTTCTTCGAGGTGGTAGTACTCGCGAATGCCCGGCTGCATGATGTGCGCCACCGCGGCGCCGCAGTCGACGATGATCCATTCGCCGTTGTCCTCGCCCTCGGTGGCCATGACCTGCATGCCACGCGACTTGACCGCGTCACGCACGCTGGCGGCCAGCGCCTTGGTCTGCCGGTTGCTGGTGCCCGAGGCGATGATCACGCGCTCGAACATCGACGACAGGTGCTCGGTGTTGAAGACCGTGATGTGTTGCGCCTTGACGTCTTCGAGTCCATCGACGATGGCGCGTTGCAGCTTGCGGATGTCCATTCAGCTCCTGGGAGTAGCGGCGTAAATGCCGTGTTGATCAATATAGCGCGCCACCTCGGGCGGCACCAGTGGCGAGATGTCCAAGCCCTGCATCACACGGGCGCGGATGTCGGACGAGGAGATGTCCAGCATGGGCAGCGGCACCATGCGGTGCGGCTGGCGCTGCACGTCGGCATGCGGGGCCTGCACTGGCCCTGGCCGGTTGGCCACCGCCAGCGTGACCCGGCCCAGCAGCTCGCGCCAACCGTGCCAGGTGTGCAGGCCGGCGTACTGGTCTTGCCCGATGAGCAAGAACCACCCCGTGCCCGGCTGCAACGCGGCCAGCGCGCGCACGGTGTCGAGCGTGTAGCTGGGGCCCGCACGCTCAATCTCGATGCGGTCGAGCACGAAGCGCGGCTGGTGCGCGATGGCCAGGCGCACCATGGCCTCGCGATGCACCGCCGCCGTCATGGCGCGCGATTTTTGCCACGGCTGGCCGGCTGGAATCCAGCGCACTTCATCCAGATGCAACTCGGCCAGCGCGGCCTCGGCCAGCGCGACATGCGCCGTGTGCACGGGGTCGAAGCTGCCGCCAAAGAGACCGATGCGGCGCGTGGGCGCCACGGCGTTTGTCATTCGGCCAGCCAATCGCGCGGGCGCAGGAAATCGCTGTACAGCCGCGCCTCGGGCGTGCCGGGCTCGGGGTGCCAGTCGTAGCGCCACTTCACGATGGGCGGCATGCTCATCAGGATGCTCTCGGTGCGGCCGCCGCCGTGCAGGCCAAAGTGGGTGCCGCGGTCCCAGACCAGGTTGAATTCGACATAGCGGCCGCGCCGGTAGGCCTGGAAATCGCGCTCGCGCTCGCCGTAGGGCGTCTCGCGGCGCCGCTGCACGATGGGCCGGTAGGCCGGCACGAAGGCATCACCCACCGCGCGCATCATCGCAAAGCCTTGCTCGAAGCTGCCTTCGTTGAAGTCGTCGAAGAAGACGCCGCCCACGCCGCGCGGCTCGTTGCGGTGCTTGAGAAAGAAGTACTCGTCGCACCAGGCCTTGAAGCGCGGGTACTTGTCGGCGCCGAAGGGCAAGAGCGCATCGGCGTTGACGCGGTGGAAGTGGCGCGCGTCTTCTTCAAAGCCGTAGCAGGGCGTGAGGTCCATGCCGCCGCCAAACCACACCACAGGCTCTTTGCCTGCGGGGAAAGCCGCCAGCAGCCGCACGTTCATGTGCACCGTGGGCACATAGGGGTTGCGCGGGTGCATCACCAGCGACACGCCCAGCGCCTCAAACGGCGCACCGGCCAGTTCGCCGCGGTGCTGCGTGGCGCTGGGCGGCAAGGACGCGCCCGTGACGTGGCTGAAGTTGCAGCCGCCGCGCTCGAGCAGGTGGCCCTCTTCGATGAGCTGCGACAGGCCGTCGCCCTCGAGCTTGCCACCCACCGGGCGTGTCCAGCCGTCGCGCCGAAAGGGCAGGCCGTCCTCGGCCTCGAAGGCGTTGACGATGGCGCCTTGCAGGCCCAGCAGGTAGTCGCGCACGGCGGCGGTATCGATCATGGCGTTCAGCCTTCCAGCGGCCGCACCGGGGCGGCGAGT
>JANPMR010000523.1:0-17685 GCA_031427055.1 Rubrivivax sp. | reverse complement strand
CGGCAGTGGCCGAGCCTGTTCGAGCCGGTGCACGGCTCGGCGCCCGACATCGCCGGCCAGGGCGTCGCCAACCCGATCGGCCAAGCCTGGTCGGCGGCGATGATGCTCGACTTCCTGGGCCACCGCGACGCGCACGACGCGGTGCTGGCGGCGATCGAGGCCGTGCTGTCCGACCCGCACGCGCCGCGCACACGCGACATTGGCGGATCGGCCTCGACACGCGAGGTCGGCTTGGCGCTGGCGCAGCAGCTCACTTCGGCTGCCTGAGCCGCGCGGCTACGGCTGCCGCACGGCCTTGTCAAGCGTGAAAGCACGCTTCAAGCGGGCCCCTTGCGCATACCGATTGGCGCGACACTTGCGCCTAGAATCCGTCCTCCGCTTGACACCCATTCGGCCCCAGGGATGTAATGGTTTCGAGCCGGGCGGGTGGCCCGCGCTGGATCCAGGCCGCCGGGGCGCCAGACACGAATTCAGACACACCTCAGAGGGGAACCGCGACGTGAACAAGAGTGAACTGATCGAGCACATCGCCAAACAGGCCGACATTTCCAAGGCCGCGGCGGGCCGATCGCTCGAGGCCATCATCGGCGCGGTCAAGACCACGCTCAAGAAGGGCGACAACGTCACCATCACCGGCTTTGGCACGTTCACGGCCCCCAAGCGCAAGGCGCGCGTCGGGCGCAACCCGCGCACCGGCGCGGCCATCAAGATCAAGGCCGCCAAGGTGCCAAAGTTTCGCCCGGGCAAGGGCCTGCGCGACGCCTTGTGAGCCCAGCCGGGACGGGTGCTTAGCTCAGTTGGTAGAGCGGCGCCCTTACAAGGCGTAGGTCGGCGGTTCGAGCCCGTCAGCACCCACCACCTCGGATAGAATGCGCGGCCTGTAGCGGCCGGTGCAAGGTCGCACGCGGCGCGCAAAGGCTGGCTCCGCACGATCACCCAGGCGAACCGCGGGTCGCCTTTTTTCTTGACCGCCGGCTGCGCCTGGCGCGGCCCGCCCTGGCGGGCCCACCCGGCGCCCCGGTCACGTCCCGAGGTTCATTTCGATGTTTGATTTCGTCCGCAACCACACCCGGCTGGTGCTCGGCTTTTTGCTCTTGCTGATCATCCCGTCGTTCGTCTTCTTCGGCGTCGAGGGCTATGCGAGCTTCAACAGCGGCAGCAATGTCACGGTGGCCAAGGTCGACGGCCGCGCGGTCACGCGTGAAGAGTGGGATCGCATGCATGACCGCGCCGTCGACCGGGCGCGCCGGCAGTCGCCGGGTATCGACACCCAGGTCTTCAACACGCCACAGTTCCGCCGCGAGACGCTTGACGGCATCGTGCGCGAGCGGGTGCTGGTGGCGGCAGCCAGTGCCATGCACCTGACGCCCAGCGACGCACGGCTGCAGCGCCTGTTCGTCACCGATCCGCAGTACGCACAACTGCGCAACCCCGACGGCAGCGTCAACCGCGACATCCTGGCCATCCAGGGCATGAGCTCCGAGATGTTTGCGCAGCAGCTGCGCCAGGAGCTGGCGATGCAGCAGGTGATGGCCGGCGTCACGCGCTCGGTGTTCGCCACGGCCGGCGTGGCTGCCGCTGCGCTCGACCCGCTGCTGCAGCGTCGCGAACTGCAACTGCAGCGCTTCGACCCGGCGCTCTACCGCGGCAAGATCAATCCCACCGACGCCGAGATCGAGGCCTTCTACAAGACGCAAGAGTCGCGCTTCAAGGCGCCCGAGCAGGCGGCTATCGAATACGTGATGCTCGACCTCGAGTCCTTGTCCAAGGGTGCGGCCCTGGCCGATGCCGATGTGCAGAAGTTCTATGCCGACAACGCCACGCGCTTCACGGCCGCCGAAGAACGCCGGGCAAGCCACATCCTCATCAAGTCCGAGGCCAGCGAGCCCGCGGCCGAGCGCAGCAAGGCGCGCGCGCGCGCCGAAGCGTTGCTGGCTGAGGCGCAGAAGGCGCCGACCGCATTTGCCGAGCTGGCACGCAAGAATTCGCAGGACACCGCCTCGGCGGCGCAGGGTGGCGATCTCGACTTCTTCGGCCGCGGCGCCATGGTCAAGGCCTTCGAGGATGCCGCCTTCGGCATGAAGCCCGGCGAGATCAGCAAGGTCATCGAGACCGACTTCGGCTACCACGTCATCACCGTCACAGCCGTGCGCGGCGGCGACAAGCGGCCCCTGGCCGAGGTGCGCTCCGACATCGAGGCCGAGTTGCGCAAGTCGCAGGCGCAGCGCCGCTGGGCCGAGTTGGCCGAGCAGTTCACCAACACCGTGTACGAGCAATCCGACAGCCTGCAGCCGGTGATCGACAAGCTCAAGCTCGAGAAGAAGACAGCCACCGTGACGCGCACCGCCGCCGCGGGCGACAAGGGCCCGCTGGCGTCGGCCAAGCTGCTCGACGCGGTGTTTGGCAACGACGCCATCGCCAACAAGCGCAACACCGACGCCATCGAGACCGGCACCAACCGTCTCGTCGCGGCGCGGGTGGTGCAGCACACGCCCTCAAAGACCCTGCCGCTGGCCGCGGTGAAGGATCGCGTGCGCGAGCAACTGGTGGCGCAGCTCGCGCAGGCGCAAGCGCTCAAGGACGGCCAGGCCCGGCTGGCCGAGGCCCAGAAAGATGCCGCCACCGCCTTGCCGATCACGCTGACCGTGTCGCGCGCGCAGGTGCAAGGCCTGCCCCGGGCCGTCATCGAAGCCGCCTTGCGTGCCGACGCCAGCAAGCTGCCGGTGGTGACCGGCGTTGAACTGGGTGTCGACGGCTACGTCGTGCTGCGCGTGTCCAAGGTGCTGCCGCGCGACCCGGTGCCCGGCGGCGACGACGCACTGCGCGGCCAGTACGCGCAAGCCTGGGCCGCCGCCGAGGGCGACGCCTACCTGGCTGCATTGAAGAAGCGATTCAAGGCCGAGATCAAGCCAGCTGCCGACGCGCCTGCCGACAGCGCCTCGGCACCGGCGCGCTGAGGCGCCAGCGCTATAATTCGACGCTCAGCGGTGGCTGTAGCTCAGTTGGTAGAGTCCCAGATTGTGATTCTGGTCGTCGTGGGTTCGAGTCCCATCAGCCACCCCAAGTAACACCTCAAAAAGCGGCCCCGACGGGGCCGTTTTTGTTGGTGGCGAGCGCGCCGCGAGACTCGTCGACAGCGCGTGGCGACGGCCTTCGAGACCTGACGCCTGGCTTCGATCTGGCCGCGGTGTCGCGTCACTTCAGCCGCGTACCGCCCGCATCGAACACCTGTACCTCCACCGGGATGGCAGCGCTGATGCTTTGCGTCACGGTGCAGAAGCTCTCGAAGGAGCCGAGCGCACGATCGAGGTGCTCGAGCGCCTCGGCGCGTGTGCCCAAGGTCAAGGTGGCCGTCATCGACAGCACGCGCAGCCGACCGTCGGCATTGCGCCCGACCTCGGCCTGCACGCGGCAGCTTATCGGCTCGGGCTGCTGCTTGAACTTGCGCAGCGCGAAGAGCAAGGACGCGCTCAGGCAGTTGCCGACGGCCGAGGCCAGCAGTTGCACCGGCGATGGCCCCGCACCCTGCCCCAGCGGGGCCGGCTCGTCGGCGCGCAGCAGCGCCAGGGGGCTGCCGAAGTCGATGTCGAACTGGTAGTCGTGCACCTGCAGCAGGTGCACCGAGTCGTGCGTTGAAACCATCTTTGTCACTTCGCCTTTCCGCGCATCGTCTGCACGTCTATTTCAATCACCAAGCCGAAGCCGACCTTGGCCAACTCTTTGGTGATGCGCTGGCCTGCCGCTACTTGAAGCGGTAGTGGTCGCGGTTCAACACCGCGGACACGGCGATCACATCTTCGGGGAACATGCCGAGCGTCAACTCGGTGTTGCAGCGCTCGACCATGGTGGCCAGGGCGCTGGCGGTCTGGATGCGGCCTGCCGGCCGGTAGATCGTCGAGCCGTCGCCGCCCACCTTTCTGACATGACAGGCGGCGCATTGGTGTTCCTTGATCAGCCGCTCGCCAGCGGGCAGATCGGCACCACGAAAGAGTTCGGCTGCCGGCTGTGCGGCCACAGCGGCGGCGGCGGCACAGGCCACACTCAGGGCCAGGGCGCGATGTGTCCATTGCATGGCAACTCCCTTGCGAACTCGTTCGTCGATGGTGGCGGTCAGGCGCCCAAGCACGCGATGCCAGCGCGTGGCGGCGGCGCGCATCACTCGCGTTCGGCCTGCCACAGCAACAGCCGGAGCATCGCCACCGAGCCACCCACGATGCCGGCCACCGCGATGAACGAGCCGATGGCCAGGGTCGACAGGCCGGTGATGCCTTGGCCGACGGTGCAGCCCAGCGCGGTGACGCCGCCAAAGCCCATCAGCACGGCGCCCAGCAACTGCTTGCGCAGGTCGTCCAGCGACGCGAAGCCTTCCCAGCGAAAACTGCGCGTGGCCAGCGCGTAGGCGGCCGAGCCCGCCACCACGCCCAGCACGCTGGCAATGCCAAAGGTGGCGTGCAGCGAGGTGTCGGTCCATCGCAACAGCAACTCCAGCCCGTAGGCCAGCGGCGCGACGAAGCTCATCGACTCGATGGTGCGTGTGTTGGTGGCGAAGTAGACGGTCTCCAGCGTGTCCGGGTTCTCGCCGTAGCCCAGGTGCCCCGAGACATACCAGCCCGCCGTGACCAGCAACCCGAGCACGATGGCGCCGATCACCTGCGCGGTACTGGCGCGAAAGCGACGGTCTTTGAAGACGAAAGCCAGCGCGGCCAGCGCGACGACACCGCCGGTCGCCAGCAGGGCGAGATTGGCATCGATGCCGGTGCTTCGCGCCAGTGCCGTGGCCAGCCCCTGGTTGGCCCAGCCACGTGCGCCGAGGTCAATGTTCACCGGGTCGAGCAGCGTCGAGCGCCACTGCGCGAACACGCCCTTGAGCGTCATGTACGAGGCGATGGCCATGAAGACCAGCACGACCAGCGAGCGCAGGCTGCCACCGCCCAGGCGCACCAGGTTCTTGTTGGCGCAGCCGCCGGCCAGTGTCATGCCGACGCCGAAGACCGCGCCGCCCAGCAGCAGCGACAACCAGGGCAGCAGTGGCCGCTGGGCGACCGACTTCGAGACGTCGATCTGCCCGGTGTAGGACAAAACGGTGGTGCCCAGCACGGCCACCGCAATCGCCAGCACCCACATGCGCACGCGGCCCCAGTGCCCCATGTTGACGACGTCGGACAGCGCGCCCATGGTGCAGAAGTTGGTGCGCGCGGCCACCAGGCCGAAGATGAAGGCGAGGGCGAAGCCGCCGCCAATCACGACGGCAAGGACATTGCCGATGGCGGTCGGTTCCATCGCCTCAGGCCCTGCGGAGCAGGAACACGTACTTGCCGCCTTCCTGCCCCGAATGGAGCAAGGCATTGCCGGTCTGCTCGGCGTAGGCCGCCATGTCCGAAACCGAGCCGGAGTCGGTGGCGATGACGCGCAAGACCTGGCCTGGCAGCAAGCCGGAAAGCGCCTTGCGGGTCTTCACGATGGGCAGCGGACAGGCCAGGCCAGAGGCGTCCAGTTCCTTGTCGAAGTTCATTCAGATGTCCGGGGCGTCGGCTGCAGCTTCTTCCAGGCCTGGAAGCCGCCGGCCACCGACAGCGCCTTGGGGTAGCCCATCGAGCGCAGCAGGCGCGCCGCATACAGGCTGCGCCGGCCGCTGTTGCACACGCACAGCACGATGTTGTCGTGCGCATGGTGCATGCGGTTCAGGGTGGTGAAGAAGGCCTGCACGTCGATGAAGGCGGGCTTGCCCGCGTCCAGGATGTCCTGCTCGTCCTCGCTCAAGGTATGGCCCAGCAGCAGCTTCACTTCGCACAGCGGGATGTGCACGGTGTCTGGAATGGCGCCCTTGAGTTCGATCTCGAAGGCCTGCCGGATGTCCACCATCGTGCCCATGCCCAGGCGGCACAGCTCGACGGCAGCGGCCAGGCTGATCTCGAGATCACTGTCGGCAAGACCGCGGGGCACGGCGGCGGCGCCAGGCACTTCAGGGGTGTTCATCGGGTTCCTCGGCCGAGGGCCGTTGCGATGGCGCGATTGTGCCGTTGCCGACCGATCCCATCGCGCGAAGCGGGGATGAGCCGCGCTCGCCGACTGTCGTGACAGGGTTAGTCCTGACGCTTATATATCGCGATGCGATTATATTTGTGAAACTGCATGCATGGATTGATGCAAGAACCGACGCGGCAGCTGCTGCGCTTGCCCCCCCCGCGGCCCGACCCTCGACAGGAGAAGCACCTGGACGCCGACCCCGCCCGCAGCGGCCGCCTGATCAAGGCGCCGGAGAGCTTTCTGGACGCCGCCGCTGTGCGCCAGGTGTCGGCGCAGGCCCGCAGCGGCCGCCGCGATTTCCTGCGCACGGCCTTCGTTGCGGCCGCGGCGGGCGGCGCGGCCACGGCGGCAAGGGCGCAGGCCAACCCGGCCGGCCCGGCGGCCGGAGACCCCCACATCCTGGAGCTGCCCGAACACTCGCGCGGCCTGGGCCAGCCCGTGGCGACCGACGGCTACGGCAGGCCGTCCAGGTACGAGTCCAAGGTGCAGCGCCGCCAGAGCCCCGGGCTGACCCAGACCGCGCAGTCTTCGGTGTCGTTTGCGCCGCTGCAATCGCTGTTCGGCATCGTCACGCCCAGCGGCCTGCACTTCGAGCGCCACCACCAGGGCTGGTGGGACATCGACCCTTCCAAGCACCGGCTCATGCTCAACGGCTCGGACGCTGCGCTGCTCAAGCGGCCGATGGTCTTCACGATGGACGAGCTGATGCGCCTGCCGGCGGTAAGCCGCTTTCACTTCATCGAGTGCGGCGCCAACACCGGCATGGAGTGGGGCAACGTCGCCGTGCCCACCTGCCAGTACAGCCACGGCATGCTCAGTTGCAGCGAATTCACCGGCGTGCCGCTGAAGCTCCTGCTCGACATGGCAGGCGCCGACACCAAGCGCGGGCGCTACGTGCTGGCCGAAGGTGCGGACGGCTCGTCGATGACGCGCACCGTGCCGATGGAGCTGATCGAGAGCGGCGAGGTCTTCGTCGCCTATGGTCAGAACGGCGAGATGCTGCGCCCCGAGAACGGCTATCCGCTGCGCCTGGTGGTGCCCGGCGTGCAGGGCGTGAGCTGGGTCAAGTACCTGCGCCGCATCGAGGTCGGCGACAAGCCCTACGGCACCAAGGACGAGACCCTCCACTACGTCGACCTGATGCCCAATGGCGACCATCGCCAGTACGCCAGCATCCAGGAATGCAAAAGCGTGATCACCGCGCCCTCGGGCGGCCAGATCCTGCTTGACCGCGGCTTCTACAACATCCGCGGCCTGGCCTGGTCGGGCCGCGGCAAGCTCAAGCGGGTGGACGTCTCGGTCGACGGCGGGCGCAACTGGCGCACCGCGCGGCTGGAGACGCCGGTGCTCAGCAAGTGCCTCACGCGCTTCAGCCTCGACTGGGTGTGGGACGGCAAGCCGACGCTGCTGCAAAGCCGCGCGATGGACGACACCGGCTATGTGCAACCCACCACCAAACAGTTGCGCGCCGTGCGCGGCACGCGCTCGATTTATCACAACAACGCCGTGCAGACCTGGCTCGTGCAAGAGAGCGGCGAGGTGAAGAATGTCCAGCTGGCCTAAGAGCGGGACTGCGCTGATCGCCGCCGGCACGCTGGCCTGGTGCACCAGCGCGTTGGCGCAGGGCCACTATCCGGGCGTGGGCCGCGCCGCCACGCCCGTCGAAGTCGCGGCCTGGGACATCGACGTGCGCCCCGACTTCAGGGGCCTGCCGGCAGGCTCGGGCACGGTGGCGCAGGGCATGGTCATCTGGGAAGCCCAGTGCGCTTCTTGCCACGGCATCTTCGGCGAAAGCAACCAGACCTTTTCACCGCTGGTCGGCGGCACCACTGCCGACGACGTGAAGACCGGGCGCGCCGCGCGCCTGCTCGACGCCGCCTACCCCGGGCGCACCACGCTGATGAAGGTCTCGACGCTGTCGACGTTGTGGGACTACATCAGCCGCGCCATGCCCTGGAACGCGCCCAAGTCGCTCAAGCCCGACGAGGTCTACGCGGTGACGGCCTTCATGCTCAACCTGGGCGGCATCGTTCCCGACGACGGGGTGCTCTCCGACCGCAACATGGCCGAGGTGCAGAAGCGTCTGCCCAACCGCAACGGCATGACCACGAACCATGGCCTGTGGCCGGGCAAGACGATGGGCAATGGCGGCAAGCCCGACGTGCGGGCGGTGGCGTGCATGAAGGACTGCGCGCCCGAACCACAGCTCGCCTCTTTCCTGCCCGACTTTGCGCGCAACGCGCATGGCAACCTGGCCGAGCAGAACCGCGACGTGGGTGAGCAGCGCGGCGCCGACACCACGCGCCCGGCGGCCGCCACGCCTGAGGCGGCGCGCGGGGCGATCACCACCGCGGTTGCGACGCAGCCCAAGCCGGTGCCGTCGGCGTCGGCTGGCGCGCAAGCTCTGGCCACGAAGCACCTGTGCCTGACCTGCCACGCGATCGAGAACAAGGTCGTCGGCCCGTCCTTCCGTGACGTCACCAAGAAGTACCAGGGCCGCGCCGATATCGTCGACTACCTGACGGGCAAGATCCGCGCCGGTAGCGGCGGCCTGTGGGGCCCGATACCGATGCCGCCACAGCCCTTGAGCGACGCGGATGCGCGCACGCTCGCACAATGGCTGGCCAAGGGCATGCCGAAATGAGACTCGCGGGTAGTCGCCCTGACAGGGATGGCCACCCTTCACCCGTCACAGGCGTTTGAATCGCATTTGCAAGTCAAGGAGACCTTCATGCAAAACCGTAGAGAGATGCTGTCCCGTTCGGCCCAGGTGGCCGGCATGCTGGCCGCCCTTGGGCTGCTGCCCGGCGTGGCCGGCGCCCAGGCGGCGGGCTACCCCACCGCGGCCTTCGACGCCAAGACCATGGCCGAGCTGATGAAGGCGCTGGGCGCCAGCGCCCCAGCCGAGAGCAAGGACGTCACCATCACCGGCCCCGACATTGCCGAGAACGGCGCCGTGGTGCCGGTGGGCGCGGCCACCACGCTGCCGGGCGCCAGGCGCCTGCTGCTGCTGGTCGAGAAGAACCCGTCGATGCTGTCGGCGGTGTTCAACGTCACCGACAGCAAAGACGCCAACCTGTTGACGCGCGTGAAGATGGGCCAGTCGTCCAACGTCTTCGCCGTGGCGATGATGTCTGACGGCCGTGTGCTCTACGCCGTCAAGGAAGTCAAGGTCACGCTGGGCGGTTGTGGCGGCTGATCCCGCACTGCGTCGCAGCCCCGTTCAATTCAAGCTCTAGGAGAAACACCATGGCAGATCCGATGCGCATTCGCGCCCAGGTCGCTGGCGACAAGGCCACCGTCCGCGTCCTCATGAGTCACGAGATGGAAACCGGCCAGCGCAAGGACGGCGCTGGCAAGACGATTCCGGCCTGGTACATCCAGGAAGTCACAGCCCAGCACAACGGCAAGCCCGTGATGACGGCGAACTGGGGCCCCTCGGTGGCCAAGAACCCGTTCATGCAGTTCAACGTCAAGGGTGCAAAGGCTGGCGACAAGATCAGCATCACCTGGGTTG
Organism: Rubrivivax sp.; assembly: GCA_031427055.1. Classification (GTDB taxonomy): domain Bacteria; phylum Pseudomonadota; class Gammaproteobacteria; order Burkholderiales; family Burkholderiaceae_C; genus Rubrivivax. The sequence continues at coordinate 8,141 of JANPMR010000523.1, read as the reverse complement.
ACAACAAGGGCGAGAAGCGCACTGACGAAGCCACGGTGAGCTGACCCGTTCGCAAGACCCAAGGAGACAAGCCGACCATGAAGAGCTCATCAACGTTTGCCCAGCTGGCGGCCCTGGCCGCCGCGCTGGCCGCCACCACGGCCCTGCCCGCCGCGGCGCAGAAGTCCGCCGCCGACGGCATTGCCGAATACCGCAAGATGCTGGAGGACGGCAACCCGGCCGATCTCTTCGAGGCCAAGGGCGAAGGCCTGTGGAAGAGCAAGCGCGGCCCCAAGAACGCCACGCTCGAAGCCTGTGATCTGGGCAAGGGCCCGGGCGTGGTGAAGGGCGCCTTCGTCGAGCTGCCGCGCTGGTTTGCCGACACCCAGAAGGTGCAGGATCTCGAATCGCGACTGGTCACCTGCATGCAAACACTGCAGGGCTTTGACGGTGCCGAGATCGCGAAGACCGACTTCGGCAAGGGCGAGCAGATCAACGTCACTGCGCTGGCCACTTGGGTCACCGCCGAGTCGCGCGGCCTGCGCTTCAAGCTGCCGCAAGGCCACGCCGAAGAGCGCAAGAGCTACGAGATCGGCAAGCGCGTGTTCTTCTTCCGCGGCGGGCCGATGGACTTTTCTTGCGCCGCTTGCCACAGCGACGCCGGCAAGCGCATCCGCCTGCAGGACCTGCCCGTGCTGACAAGCAACCCCGGCGACGGCATCGGCTTTGCCGCCTGGCCGGCCTACCGCGTGAGCAACGGCCAGATGTGGAGCATGCAGCTGCGCCTGAACGACTGCTTCCGCCAGCAGCGCTTCCCCTACCCGGGCTTTGGCTCGGACATCACCATCGCGTTGGGCACCTACATGGGCGTCAACGCCGCGGGTGCGCGATCCATCGCACCGGCCATCAAGCGCTGAGCGCGAGGAGCCCTGCACATGAAGAATTCGACTCTCCTGTTGTCCGCCGGTGCCGCCTTGATGCTGATCGCGGGTTGCGCTTCGCTGCCGCCAAGCGCCGATCTTGATCGCGAGGCCTTGGCGCTCATCAAGGCGGGCTTTCGCGACCAGGGCATTGCCAAGGTCGACCGCCTGACGCAAGACCTGGGGCAGGCCGCCTGCTCATCGGCCACGCCGCCTTCCGAGGCCGTTGCCGAACAGGTGATGGCGCAGGCCCGCGCCGCCGTCAAGTGGCCCGTCGCCGGTGCGTATTTTGGTGATTGGCGCGAGGGTGAGAGGTTGGCGCAGAACGGCCGAGGCATGACCTGGACCGACAGCTCCGCGGCGACCAGCGCCAACGGCGGCAGTTGCTACAACTGCCACCAGATCGACAAGAAAGAGGTCTCCTTCGGCACCATCGGCCCCAGCCTCTACAACTACGGCAAGAACCGTGGCGTCGCCGACGTGATGGCGCCGACCGCGCAGCCCATCATCGAGTACACGTGGATGAAGATCTACAACGGCAAGACCTACAACGCCTGCTCCAACATGCCGCGCTTTGGCCACGCCGGGCTGCTCGACGAGAAACAGATGGCGCACCTGATGTCGCTGCTGCTCGATCCGAAGTCGCCGGTGAATCAGTAGCCATGGGTCTGTCCAAGCGCGAGTTCCTCCAGGTGCTGGGGGCGGCTTCGGCTGCCGGCCTGAACCTGGCCGGTCACGCCGACGCCGATGCCGCCACGGCGCAGCAGGGTCTGTACGACCTGCCGCGCTTCGGCAACGTGTCGCTGCTGCACATGACCGACTGCCACGCGCAACTGCTGCCGATCCAGTTTCGCGAACCCAGCGTCAACATGGGCGTGGGCGCGATGCAGGGGCAGTTGCCGCACTTGGTGGGCGAATCGCTGCTCAAGGCCGCCGGGCTGCGCCCCGGCTCGCCGCAGGCGCACGCCTTCACCTACATCGACTTCGAGAAGGCGGCGCGGCGCTACGGCAAGGTGGGGGGCTTCGCGCACCTGGCCACGCTGGTCAAGCAACTCAAGGCCAGCCGCCCCGGCGCGCTGCTGCTCGACGGTGGCGACACCTGGCAGGGCTCGGCCACGTCCTTGTGGACGAACGCGCAGGACATGGTCGACGCCTGCAAGCTGCTGGGCGTGGAGGTGATGACCGGCCACTGGGAATTCACCTACGGCATGGAGCGGGTGAAGGCCATCGTCGAAGGCGATTTCAAGGGCCGGATCGAGTTCTTGGCCCAGAACATCAAGACCAACGACTTCGGCGACCCGGTCTTCAAGCCCTACGTCCTGCGTGAGATCAATGGCGTGCAGGTGGCCATCGTCGGCCAGGCCTTCCCCTACACGCCCATCGCCAACCCGCGCTACATGGTCGCCGACTGGAGCTTCGGCATCCAGGACGAGAACATGCAGCGTGTCGTCGACGAAGCGCGCGCCAAGGGCGCCCAAGTGGTGGTGCTGCTGTCGCACAACGGCATGGATGTGGATCTGAAGATGGCCACCCGTGTGCGCGGCATCGACGCCATCTTTGGCGGCCACACGCACGATGGCGTGCCCATCGCGGTGCCGGTCAGCAACGCAGGAGGCAAGACACTCGTCACCAACGCCGGCAGCAACGGCAAGTTTCTGGGTGTGATGGACTTCGACGTGCAGGGCGGCAAGGTGGCCGACTTCCGCTACCGCCTGCTGCCGGTGTTTGCCAACCAGTTGAAGGCCGACCCGGAAATGGCCGCGCTCATCACCAGGGTGCGCCAGCCCTTCGAGGCCAAGCTGGCCGAGAAGTTGGCCGTCACCGACGGCCTGCTCTACCGCCGCGGCAACTTCAATGGCAGCTGGGACCAGCTGGTGTGCGACGCGCTGATGGATGTGCAAGGCGCCGAGATCGCCTTCAGCCCCGGCTTCCGCTGGGGCACCACGCTGCTGCCGGGCGACACCATCACGCGCGAACTGATGATGGATCAGCTGGCCGTGACCTACCCCTACGCCACGCTCACCGAGATGAGCGGCGAGACGATCAAGACGATCCTCGAAGACGTGGCCGACAATCTGTTCAATCCCGACCCCTACTACCAACAGGGCGGCGACATGGTGCGCGTGGGCGGCCTGGCCTACACCTGCAGCCCGAAAGAGAAGATGGGCCAGCGCATCACCGACATGCGCCTGGCCGGCAAACCCATCGATGCGGCGCGCAAGTACAAGGTGGCCGGTTGGGCGCCCGTGGCCGAAGAAGCGCGCACCGCGCCGGGCAACAAGCCGGTGTGGGATGTCGTTGAAGGCTGGCTGAAGTCGCAGCCCGGCGGGCGCGTGAAGCCGCGGCGCATCAACACGCCCACGCTGGTGGGTGTGCAGGGCAATGTCGGCATCAACAAGGGCTGAGTCATGAATCGTTCGCTGCACCGCACCCGTCTCGCCGCCGCATTCATCGCGGCCACCTTCGCCTGCGGCGCCTGGGCCCAGCCCAGCGGCACCTACAGCGTCAAGCTGCTCACGCCCGAAGCCGCGCTCGCCGCGGCGCAGGCCGCACTGGCGCACTGCCGCAAGGCCGGGCTGCAGGTGGCGGTGGCCGTGGTTGATCGCAGTGGCGTGCCGCAGGTGTTGTTGCGCGACCGCTTTGCCGGCGCGCACACCGTTGACGTGGCAACGCAGAAGGCCTGGACGGCGGCCAGTTTCCGCGTGCCAACCGCCGTGGTGGCGGCCGAGACCCAGGCAGGCAAGCCGATGAGCGGCCTGCGCTCGTATCCGCGCCTGCTGGCGGCGGGCGGCGGCCTCGCCATCGAAGCCGGCGGCAGCACCTTCGGCGGCATCGGCGTTTCCGGTGCACCCACCGGCGAGGCGGATGACGCCTGCGCCGCGGCCGGTATCAAGGCGATTGCCGACGCCATCGAATTCTGACCTTTCGCTGAGCCCGCCAACCCCTTCAAGGAGATACCGATGAATGTCCGAAAGCTGCTTGCCTGCGCCGTTCTTGCGTTCTCGGTCCCGTTTGCCTGGGCGCAGGACGCCGTGGTCTATCACATCGACGACGCGTCCACGCAGGGGCTCAAGGGCTTGCGCAACATCCGCAACCACCTCGATGTGGACACCACCGCCAAGATCACGGTGGTGACACACGCGCTGGGCGTGGACCTGCTGATGGAAGGCGCGAAGGACGCCAACGGCAGCCTCTTCGCCGGCCCGGTGTCGGCGCTGGCTGCGCGCGGCGTGACGTTCGAGATCTGCGAGATCACGCTCAAGAACCGCAACCTGAAGAAGGAGCAGTTCATCCAGGAGGCCACCTTCACGCCCTCGGGCGTGGTGCGCATCGCCAAGCTGCAGAAGGCGGGCGCGGCCTACATCAAGCCCTGAGGACCGGCGTGCGCACCGACTTGATGGCGCTCGCGGCCTGTGCCGCGCTGGGCTCGAGCCCTGCCGCCGCGTCGGACGCCGCCCGCGCCGAAGAGATCGTGCAAGGCAAGTGTTTCATCTGCCACGGCAGCGACGGCGAGAGTTCGAGCCCGGTGTTTCCGCGCCTGGCCGGCCAGCACGCCAGCTACATGGCGCGCCAGCTCGGCGACTACAAGAGCGGCCGCCGCAAGAGCAGCACCATGCAGCCGATGGTCGAAGACCTCTCGGCGGCAGACTTTGCCGCCCTGGGGGCCTACTTCGAGTCGCGCCCGGCGCGCAAGCATGAGGTGCAGGATGGCGAGTTGACCCAGGTTGGCCGCTATGTCTTCCAGCGCGGCAACCCGTACTCGGGCGTGGCCGCCTGCGCCGCCTGCCACGGTGCCGGGGGCCACGGAACCGAGACGCTGCCGCGGCTGGCCGGGCAACACGCTCAGTACACCGAGAACCAGCTCAAGGCCTTCAACAAGCGCGAGCGCACCAACGACAACGCCGTCATGCACGGCATCGCGGCCAAGCTCTCCGAACTGGAGCTCAAGGCGGTGGCGGCCTACATCAGCGGGCTGCCATGAGGTGCGCGACAGGCCTGGCGGCCTGGGCGCTGGCCGTGGCGCTGGCCGGGGCAGCCCCCGTCGCCCTCGCAGCCGAGCCCACCATCAAAGCCCTGCCGGTGGTGCCCGGCGTTTGGTACTTCCAGGGCGTGGCCGCGCTGGGCTCGCCCGCCAATCGCAACTTCATCTCCAACGCCGGCTTCGTCGTCACCGACGAGGGCGTGGTGGTCGTCGATGCCCTGGGTTCGCCGGCCCTGGCCCAGGAGATGCTGGCCGAGATCCGCCGCGTCACGACGCAGCCGCTGCGCTACCTGATCCTCACCCACTACCACGCCGATCACATCTACGGCGCGCAGGTCTTCAAGGCCGCCGGAGCCACCGTGCTGGCGCACCGCGAGGGGCTCGAGTACCTCAACTCCGACACCGCGCAAAAGCGGCTCGCGGCCAGCCGCGAAGAGATGGCGCCGTGGGTCGACGCGCAGACGCGCCTGGTCGCAGCCGACCGCTGGCTGGCCGAGCGCGAGACGACGCTGCGCGTGGGCTCGTTCGACATCCTCATCAGCCACGTCGGCCCATCGCACACCGCTGAGGATCTGGTGGTGATGGTGCCCAAGCTGGGCGTGCTGTTCTCGGGCGATCTCTTCTTCCGCGGCCGCATTCCCTTTGTGGGCCAGGCTGACAGCCGACAGTGGATTGCCTCGCTTGATCGGCTGATCGAGCATCGGCCGCGGCTGGTGATTCCCGGGCACGGGCCGGTCTCCACCGATCCGCTGGCCGACCTGGTGCTGACGCGCGACTACCTGCTGTACCTGCGCCGCACGATGGGCGAGGCGGCGCGCAACTTGGAGCCCTTCGACGAGGCCTACGCCAAGGCCGACTGGTCGCGCTACGTCGGCCTGCCGCTGTTTCGCGCCGCCAACCGCATGAACGCCTACAACACCTACCTGCTGATGGAACAGCAGGCCGAGAAGTAGGTTGTCCAATGAGCGCCGGCCGCGCGCGGCCGGCGAGCGCTCGCGTCAGACGCCCGGGCGCAGGCCGATCTTGCGCAAGATGGACTCCATCAAGCACCACTTGGTGAACCCGCTCTGCAGCAGGTTGACGCCGACGAAGGCGGTGAAGGCCAGCCACCACTGGTTGACGAAGATCGGGCTGCCGGGAATGCCCAGCGCCAGCGACAGCAGGATGAAAAGGCCGGCGACGACGCGAACGGTTTGCCAGGTGGTCATGGTCAAGCTCCTTGGTTATGAACAGGAATGTGAAGGGGTGCGGCTTCGGACTCGCCGCGGATTGCAGGTTCGGCTGCGCCGATAAGGGCGCCCAGCCGGTGGCGGTAGGCCACGTAGTAGAGGATCGGGATCACCACCAGCGTCAGCACGGTGGACACCGAGATGCCGAAGATCAGCGAGATCGCCAGGCCGTTGAAGATGGGATCGTCGAGGATGAAGAAGGCCCCCAGCATGGCGGCCAGCCCGGTCAGCACGATGGGCTGCGCGCGCGTCACAGCCGAGTGCACGATGGCATGTTTGAAGTCGACACCCTGCCTCGTCTGCAGGTTGATGAAGTCCACCAGCAGGATCGAGTTGCGCACGATGATGCCGGCCAGCGCGATCATGCCGATCATGCTGGTGGCCGTGTACTGCGCACCCATCAGCGCGTGGCCCGGCATGACGCCGATGATCGTCAGCGGGATCGGCGCCATGATGATCAGCGGCGTCAGGTAGCTGCCGAACTGCGCCACCACCAGCAGGTAGATCAGCACCAGGCCCACGGCGTAGGCCGCGCCCATGTCGCGAAAGGTCTCATAGGTGATCTGCGACTCGCCATCCCACTTGAGCGCGTAGTCGCGGTAGGGGTCCTGCGGCTGGCTGATGAAGTATTCCTGCAGCGTGCCGCCGCCGGGCGGCGCGATCTTGGCCAGCTCGCCGCGCATCGCAAACACGCCGTACAGCGGGCTGTCGAGCTTGCCGGCCATGTCGGCGACGACGTAGTTCACCGGCAGCAGGTTCTTGTGGTGGATTGGCTGCTCGCGCAGCGTGTCGCTCACGGTCACCAGCTCGCGGATCGGCACCAGGCGGCCGGCCGCGCTGCGCACCGTCAATTGCAGCAGGGCGCCCAGGTCGCCGTGCTTCTCGGGCGGCAGTTGCAGCCTTAGCGCGGCCGGGTACTTGGTCTCGTCGTGCAGGTAGGTGGTGGCCTCGCCAGCCAGGCCGGCGCGCAGCGTGGTCACGATCTCCTGCTGCGCCACGCCCAGCATGGCGGCCTTGCGGCGGTCCACCACCAGCAGCGTGCGCGGCGCGTCCACGATGCTGCTGTCGTCGACGTCCACCACGCCTTCGGTGCGCTCGAAAACCGCACGCACCGCGCGCGCCACCTGCTGGCGGCCGGCGGCCTCGGGGCCGTAGATCTCGGCCACGATGGGCGCCAGCACGGGCGGCCCGGGCGGCACCTCGACGACCTTGACGTTGGCGCCAAAGCGCCGGCCGATCTCCTGCAGCGCCGGCCGCACGCGCGTGGCGATGGCGTGGCTCTGCGCCTTGCGCTGGTGCTTGTCGACCAGGTTGACTTGCAGATCGCCCACCTCGCCGCCGGCGCGCAGGTCGTACTGGCGCACCAGGCCGTTGAAGTTGATCGGCGCGGCCGTGCCCGCGTAGGCCTGGTAGTCGGTGACTTCGGGCACCGTGGCCAGGTGAGTGCCCAACTCGTGCAGCACCGCGGCGGTCTGTTCCACCGGCGTGCCGGCCGGCATGTCGACGATGACCTGGAACTCGGACTTGTTGTCGAAGGGCAGCATCTTCAGCAGCACCAGCCCGGTGGCCGGCAGGGCCAGCGAGATGGCGATCAGCGCTGCGATGCCTGCGCCCAGCAGGCGGCGGTTGCGCTGGCCACGCGCGTCGTCGAGCAGCGGCCGGAACACGCGCTCGAACACCGGGCCCAACTTGCCGGCCAGGCCGTGGCCACCCGCATGCGCCGCATGCTCGGGCTCGCCTTCGGCGGGCGCCGGCAGGGTCTTCATCCACAGCCGCGCCAGCCAGGGCGTAACGACGAAGGCGATGGCCAGCGACAGCAGCAAGGTCGCGCCCGGGGATGCCATCGATATATTCCTGCACACATACCCGCTCTCCGGTCCATTGCCAATAGGTCGACGATGCCATCGTCGTCGTGGAGAACATCCACCGGCACCAGGCGCACCACCCCGGCCGCTCGCTGGCACAGATCATCCCGGCCGCGGTGGATGAAGTCGGCGGCCCCACCATCCTGGCCACGCTGACCGTCATCGC
>JANPMR010000522.1:0-1804 GCA_031427055.1 Rubrivivax sp. | reverse complement strand
GCTTCGACATAGCCGTTGCCGCCCAGGCATTCCATCGCCTCTTGTGCGAAGTGGCTGCCGCGCTTGCAGACCCAGAACTTGGCCACCGGCGTGAGCAGGCGGCGCACCACGGTCTCGTGCGCGTCAGTGCCGCGTTCGGTGCGGTCCACGGCCGCCGCCAATCGCATGGCCAGCAGCGTCGCGGCTTCGCTCTCCAGGGCCAGGTCGGCGAGCACGTTTTTCATCAGCGGCTGCGCGATGAGTGGACGCCCGAAGGCGCTGCGCTGCGCCGTGTGGTGCAGCGCGATCGACAGCGCCTGGCGCATGAGGCCGGCGGTGCCCAGCGCGCAATCGAGCCTTGTGAGCGCGCCCATGGCCAGGATCTGCGGCACGCCGCGGCCTTCGTCGCCCACCAGCCAGGCGCTGGCGCGGTCGAGCTCGACCTCGCTGCTGGCGTTGGCGTGGTTGCCCAGCTTGTGTTTGAGGCGCTGGATGAAGAGGGCGTTGAGCGTGCCGTCCCCCTTGTCGTCAGTCAGCCAACGCGGCAGGAAGAAGCAACTCAGACCCGCCGGCGTCTGAGCCAGCACCAGGAAGGCGTCGCACATGGGCGCCGACATGAACCACTTGTGGCCCGTGATGGCGTAGCGCTGGCCCCAGGCGTCGCTGCCCTCGAACTCGGCGCGCGTGGTGTTGGCGCGCACGTCCGAGCCGCCTTGCTTCTCGGTCATGCCCATGCCCAGCGTCACCGCCGTCTTGCCGGCGGCGGGCATGAAGCGCGCGTCGTAGCCGGTGGCGGCCAGGCGCGGGCCCCACTGCGTGTGCAGTGCGGCGTTGGCGCGCAACGCCGGGGCCACGGCGTAGCTCATCGACACGGGGCACAGCACCGAGGGCTCGGCCTCGGTGAAGAGCATGAAGCCCGCGGCGCGCAGGATGTGGCTGCCGGGCCCGCCAGCCCAGGGCGTGCCGTGCAGGCCGTGGCGCATCGCCGCGCCCAGCAGCGCGTGGTAGCTGGGGTGGAACTCCACCTCGTCCACGCGGCGGCCGAAGCGGTCGTGCGTGTGCAGCTGCGGGCCGTGCGTGTTGGCCAGCCGGGCATGGGCCTGCATGCCGGCCGAGCCCATCTCGGCGCCCAGCGCGTCCAGGCTTGTCGTGGGCAGATCGGGCGCCAGCGCCGCCACGGCGTCTTGCAGCGGCCGGTTGATGCGCCACAGGTTGACGTCGGCCAGCGGCGCGCTCTGGTTGAAGACCTCATGCGTGATCGTCATGCGGGCCTCGCCATCTCGAGGTGGGGAATGCCGTCTTCGAGGTAGTTGTCGCCATCGCGCACAAAACCGTAGCCGGCGTAGAAGCGCTCGAGATGCGCCTGCGCGCTGATGCGGATGCCGCGTCCCGGCCATGCGGCAAGGCAACGCGCCACGCCTTCACCGAACAGCACGCGGCCGAGGCCGGTGCCGCGCACTTCGGGGCTGGTGAGGACGCGGCCGATGGCCGGTTCGGTGTACTTCACACCCGGATCGACGACGCGCAGGTAGGCCTGCAAGACGCCGGCATCGTCACAACCCAGCAAATGCCAGCTCTGGCGGTCGATGCCGTCGGGGTCGAGATACGGACCCTGCTCGAGCACGAAGACGCGGCAGCGCAGCGCCAAGGCGTCGTAGAGCTTGTCGACACCGAGGTCGGCGAAGCGCGACCAGAGCCAGTCCATGTCGATCAGATCAGCTTGACCAGCTGCTTGCCGAAGTTGCGGCCCTTGAGCAAGCCCAGAAAGGCCTCGGGCGCCGCGGCCAGGCCCTGCGCCACGCTCTCGCGGTACTTGAGCCCGCCG
>JANPMR010000521.1:0-19780 GCA_031427055.1 Rubrivivax sp. | reverse complement strand
ATCTTGCCGCAGATGATCTTGGCGTCGACCGGGTTTTCTTGCAGCCAGTCGTGCAGCAGCTTGCTCACGATGTCTTCCACCGGGCCGCGCACTTCGCTGCTCACCAGCTTGTCCTTGGTCTGGCTGCTGAACTTGGGCTCGGGCACCTTGACGCTGACCACGCAGGCCAGGCCTTCGCGCATGTCGTCGCCGGCAATCTCGACCTTGGCCTTCTCGGCCAGCTTGCTTTCTTCGATGTACTTGTTGATGACGCGCGTCATCGCCGCGCGCAGGCCCGTCAGGTGGGTGCCGCCGTCACGCTGCGGGATGTTGTTGGTGAAGCACAGCACGTTCTCGTTGTAGCCATCGTTCCACTGCATGGCCACTTCAACGGCGATGTTGGTGGCGTTGTCGCTCATCTTCTCGCCCACGGCATGGAAGATGTTCGGGTGCAGCACCTTCTTTCCCTGGTTGATGAAGCCGACAAAGCCGCGCACGCCACCGGCAAAGGCAAAGTTGTCTTCCTTGCCGTTGCGCTCGTCCACCAGGCGGATCTTGACGCCGTTGTTCAGAAAGCTCAGCTCGCGCAGGCGCTTGGCCACCACGTCGTAGTGGAAGTCGATGTGCGTGAAGATCTCTTCGTCGGGCATGAAGTGCACTTCGGTGCCGCGGCGCTCGGTGTCGCCGGTGATCTTCATCGGGCTGGTTTCGAAGCCTTCGCGCAGCTCGATCACGCGGTCTTGCGTGAAGCCGCGCTTGAACTCCAACTGATGCACCTGGCCTTCGCGGCGCACCACCAGGCGCAGCCATTTGCTCAGCGCATTGACGCAGCTCACGCCCACGCCGTGCAGGCCGCCCGACACCTTGTAGCTGTTCTGGTTGAACTTGCCGCCGGCGTGCAACTCGGTCAACGCGATCTCGGCCGCACTGCGCTTGGGCTCGTGCTTGTCGTCCATCTTCACGCCGGTGGGGATGCCGCGGCCGTTGTCGGTGACGCTGATGCTGTTGTCGCTGTGAATGGTGACGACGATGTCGTCGCAATGGCCGGCCAGCGATTCGTCGATGGCGTTGTCCACCACCTCGAACACCAGGTGATGCAGGCCGGTGCCGTCACTGGTGTCACCGATGTACATGCCCGGCCGCTTGCGCACGGCTTCCAGGCCTTCGAGGATCTGGATGTCGCCCTCGCCATAGGCCGCGCTGGCTTCGCTGCCGGTGCTGGCGGCGGCGCCTTCGGCGCTGGGAACGGCACGCTGGGTGACGCCGTCGTTGGGTTCAACGGGCTTCTTGGGGTCGGTCATCGGTAACTGTTTTCTCGTTTCTGTCCGACCGCGTGGTGCGGCCGACGGCGGCCTGGCCGCCGTATCCAGCAAACGCCGCGGAACCGGCTCTGCCGGGCCGCTGGCGTTGCCCCCTTGAGGGGGAAGCGGCGACGCCGCTTCGGGGGTGGGTCAAATCCGCATCGGCATCACAACGTACTTGAATCCGGGTTGGTCGGGCAGGCTGAACAGCACGCTGGCGCTGCTGTCCTGCAACTCGAGCTTGACCATTTCGGTCGTGGCGTTGGCTAGCACGTCGATGAGGTAGGTGACATTGAAACCGATCTCGATCGCATCACCTGCGTAGTCGATCTCGATCTCTTCCTTGGCCTCTTCTTGCTCAGCGTTGCTGCTGGCAATTTTCAGCAAGCCAGGCTCGACGTTGACGCGCACGCCCTTGAACTTCTCGCTCGTCAGAATGGCGGCGCGCTGCAGGCTGGCCAGCAGCGGTGCACGGCCCAGCACGATGGCGTTCTTGTGGTTCTTGGGGATGACGCGGTTGTAGTCGGGGAACTTGCCTTCGACGAGCTTGGTGACGAACTGCATGCCGCTGAACACGAACTTGGCCTGGTTGTTGGCAAAGCGCATCTCGATCACGGTCTCTTCGTCCTTGAGCAGGCGCTGCAGTTCGAGCACCGTCTTGCGCGGCAGGATGACCTCTTGCTTGCTCGGCATGTCGGTGTCGAGCTGCGCCTGCGCCAAGCCCAGGCGGTGGCCGTCAGTGGCCACCAGCGTCAGCGTACGGCCCTCGGCGATGAACAGGATGCCGTTGAGGTAGTAGCGGATGTCGTGCACCGCCATCGCGAAGTGCACCTGGTTGATCAGCGTGCGCAGCGTTTTCTGGGGCACGCTGAAAGTGGGGCCGAAGTCGACGCTTTCGTTGACCAGCGGAAAGTCATCCGCCGGCAGCGTCTGCAACGTGAAGCGGCTCTTGCCGCCCTGCAAGGTGAGCTTGTTCTGGGCGCTCGACAGCGTGACCACCTGATCGGCCGGCAGGCTGCGCAGGATGTCGATCAGCTTGCGCGCACCCACCGTGGTGCTGAGCTGCCCGTCATCACCGCCAAGCTCGGCGCTGGTGCGAACCTGAATCTCGAGGTCGCTGGTGGTGAACTCGACGGTGCCGCCGTTCTTGCGCAACAGCACGTTGGCCAGGATCGGTAGCGTGTGACGCCGTTCGACGATGCCAGCCACCGACTGCAATGCATCGAGCAGATTGGCCTGGACGGCTTTGAGAACAATCATCTGTCTTCCTCTTTTTAGATATGGTGGTAGCAGTAGAGGCCACCCCAGTCTGGGGATAAGGCTATTTTCGCCTTTTCCAACAACGGCTTACCTGAGCTTGAAGTCTGTGGGCACTGGCCTGTGGCTGGTGTACCTCAAATGGGGACAAGAACCGGCCCGGGCGATCACCTGTGGACAAGCTGCAGCTTATGCCGGAACTGTCCACAGACTTGTGTCGCTGCCTGCTGGTGTGAGCCGCTGTCAGCCCTTCAGGGTTTGTTCCAGCACATGCAACTGCTGGTTGAGTTCGGGATTGGTGGTGCGTTCGGCGCCGATCTTGCGCACCGCGTGCAGCACGGTGGTGTGGTCGCGTCCCCCAAAGAGCTCGCCCAGCTCGGGCAGGCTCTTCTTGGTCAGGTCCTTGGCCAGGTACATGGCAATCTGGCGCGGCCGCGCGATGCTCGCCGGGCGCTTCTTGCTGTACATGTCGGCCACCTTGATCTTGTAGAAGTCGGCCACCGTCTTCTGGATGTTCTCGACGCCGATCTGGCGGTTCTGGATGCTCAGCAAATCGCGCAGCGCCTCGCGCGCCAGGGCGATGTTGATGTCCTTGTGACTGAAGCGGCTGTAGGCCAGCACCTTGCGCAGCGCGCCTTCAAGCTCGCGCACGTTGGCGCGCACGTTCTTGGCGATGAAGAAGGCCACGTCCTCGGGCATCTCGGTGCTCTCGGCGGCGGCTTTGCGCATCAGGATGGCCACCCGCATCTCGAGCTCGGGCGGCTCGATGGCCACCGTCAGGCCGGCGTCGAAACGGCTGGTCAGGCGCTCGTCGATGTCCACCAGCCCCTTGGGGTAGGTGTCGCTGGTCATGATGATGTGCGCGCGCTTGGTCAACAAGGCTTCGAAGGCGTTGAAGAACTCCTCTTGCGTGCGGTCTTTTCCGGCAAAGAACTGCACGTCGTCGATGAGCAGCAGGTCCAGGCTGTGGTACTTGGCCTTGAGCTCGTCGAAGGTCTTGCGCTGGTAGTTCTTGACGACGTCGCTGATGAACTGCTCGGCGTGCAGATAGAGCACGCGGGCGTCGGGCTTGTCCTTGAGCAACGCATTGCCCACGGCATGCACCAGGTGCGTCTTGCCCAGGCCGACACCGCCGTAAATGAACAGCGGGTTGTACATGACGCCGGGCGCGCCGGCGACGTGCAACGCGGCGGTGCGGGCCATCTGATTGGCGCGGCCGGCTACCAAGGTGTCGAAGGTCAGCGCGGCGTTCAGGCGGTGCGTCGTGGGGGGTGGCGCAGCGTGCCGCGCGGGCGGGCGCTCGGAAGGCGGGCTGTCGTATGCGGAGCGCCCGGGCCCCTGCCAGGCGTCGATTGCCAGCGTGGCCACGCTCACGGGCCCGGGCCGACGCAGCGCCATGGCGGGCACGCCTGTGGGCTCGGTGCGTGGCGCGATCGCAAGGTCAAGCCGCACCGGCTGCCCGGCCAGTTCGGCCAGCACCGTCTCGATGCGGCCGGCGTACTGCGCACGGATCCAGTCGAGCTTGAATCGATTGGGCGCGCGCACCGTCACCACTGGCACAGCGCTCCCGGCCGCGGCCGGGGTGGCTTCGGCCAGCAAGGGCCGGATCCAGGTGTTGAATTGCTGTTCAGGCAACTCGGCTGCGAGACGTTCGCAGGCGCGTTGCCACAAGTCTGGGCTCATTGTGGACATCTTCTTGTTGGAGCCGCCGAAACTTGCTTCCCTCGCATTCGGCGGATCGCAGTTATCCACACTTTCGAAGCCGCCGTCAAGACCCGTGGTGTGGCACGGCTTGTGGTGCAAGTGTTTGACCTGAAAGGCGTTTTTTGATGTAATCGTGGGTTTCCCGGATTCACGCGTAAGCCGGTCCCCGCCCCATCCTGACTTCTCTTGAATTCAGCTGAAACCCAGAGCCTGCCATGAAGCGCACCTACCAACCTTCCAAGATCCGCCGCGCCCGCACCCACGGCTTCCTCGTGCGCATGAAGACGCGCGGAGGCCGTGCCGTGATGAACGCCCGCCGCGCCAAGGGCCGCAAGCGCCTGGGCGTCTGAGCCCCGGGGCCGCGTTGTCGCAGCCCGAAAGCCCCGTGCCCGGCCGCCTTGTGCACAAGGCCGACTTCGAGCGCCTGTTGTCGGCACGTTCGCGGCAACGCAGTGCTCACTTCGCCGTGCACCACCTGCCGGTGGCGCCTGCAGTGCCCGCCAAACCGGTTCGCGAGGCGGCAGCGCAAGAGTTATCCACAGAGCCTGCACTGACCTGTCCCCAGGCTGTGGATGAGTTGCCCGCCGGGCACTGGTTCGGCTGTGTGGTGCCCAAGCGCCACGCCCGCCGGGCCGTGACGCGCAGCCTGCTCAAACGTCAGATCCGAGGCGCCCTGCATCGTCATGCGGCAGTTCTGCCGGCAGGCCTGTGGCTGGTGCGTTTGCGGGCCGGCTTCCCGATTACCGAGTTCGTGTCGGCGCGGTCGACGGCGCTGGCCGCTGCGGCTGCGGCCGAGCTCGACGGCCTGTTTGACGGCCTGATTGCGCGCAGCGCCACCTGACCGCGGCATGTTCGCTACCCTGCGCCGCCTGCCGCGGCAGATGCTGATCGCCGCTGTGCGCGGCTATCGCCTGCTGCTCAAGCCCTGGCTGGGCAACGCCTGCCGCTTCGATCCCACCTGCTCGGCCTACGCCCTGCAGGCCTTGCAGGACCACGGCGCGGTGCGCGGCACGGCGCTGACCGGCTGGCGCATCCTGCGCTGCAACCCGTGGTGCGACGGCGGCTGCGACCCCGTTCCCAAGCGACTTCCACCCATTTCCAACCCCGCAGCGGGGCTGTTCACGCGCCTGGGCATTTCTGCCCGCGCCGCCAACGCCACACCGCCGACCCGGAACCTGCCATGAACGATATGCGCCGCACCCTGCTGTGGGTGGTCTTCACGATGTCACTCGTCCTCATCTGGGACGGTTGGCAGAAGTACACCGGCCACCCTTCGATGTTCGGCGGCGGTGCCGCACGGCCGGCCGCCGCCGTCGACACGGCGCCGGTGCCGTCGACGGCAGCAGCCGGGGTGCCCACCGCGGCCGCCGTGCCCGCGGCCACCCAAAGCAGCGCCAGCGCGGCCGTGCCGGCCCTCGCGCCGCCACTGTCTACCGGCGAGCAGGTCACGATCACCACCGACGTGGTCAAGGCCACCTTCAGCAGCCAGGGCGGCGCGTTGGTGCGGCTGGAGTTCTTGACCCTGCGCGATGCCGTCGACCCGACGCGCAACGTGGTGTTGCTCGAGCAAAGCGCCAAGCGGCTTTACGTCGCCCAGACAGGCCTTATCTCGGCGCAGG
Organism: Rubrivivax sp.; assembly: GCA_031427055.1. Taxonomy (GTDB): domain Bacteria; phylum Pseudomonadota; class Gammaproteobacteria; order Burkholderiales; family Burkholderiaceae_C; genus Rubrivivax. The sequence goes on along the minus strand of JANPMR010000521.1, from coordinate 13,920 downwards.
CCGGCGTCACGCTGCCGAACCACCTCACGCAGATGAGCATCACGCCGGGTGAGCGCACACTCGCGCCGGGCGCCAACGATTTGGTGCTGCGATTTGAGTCGCCCACGGTCGACGGCCACAAGCTGGCCAAGACCTACACCTTCAAACGCGGCGAGTACACGGTCGCCGTGAAGCACGAGTTCGTGAACGAGGCCGCCACGCCCGTGATGCCTCAGCTCTACCTGCAACTGGCGCGCGACGGCAACCCGCCCGAGGGCGAGAGCAGCTTCTACTTCACCTTCACCGGCCCGGCGATGTACACCGAGGCGCAAAAGTTCCAGAAGATCGACTTCAAGGACATCGCCAAGGGCAGCGCTGGCCACGAGAAGGCCGCCGACGCGGGCTGGGTGGCGATGGTGCAGCACTACTTTGCCGCCGCCTGGCTGGTGCCGCAGGCCGGGCCGCGCGAATTCCGCACCGCCAAGGTGGCCGACAACCACTACACCATCGCGATGGTGCTGCCGCTGGGCGAAGTGGCGCCGGGCGCCAGCAAGACGCATGAGTCGACGCTGTTCGTCGGCCCGCAAGAAGAGAACAAGCTCGCCGCGCTGGCGCCGGGGCTCGAGCTGGTCAAGGACTACGGCTGGCTGACCGTGCTGTCCAAGCCGCTGTTCTGGCTGCTGACGCAACTGCACACCATCCTGGGCAACTGGGGCTGGGCCATCGTGGCCCTGGTGGTGGTGCTCAAGATTGCCTTCTACTGGCTCAACGCCAGCGCCTACCGCAGCATGGCCAAGATGAAGGCCGTAGGCCCCAAGGTGGCCGAGCTGAAAGAGCGCTACAAGGACAAGCCCCAAGAGATGCAGCAGCAGATGATGCGCATCTACCGCGAGGAGAAGGTCAACCCGCTCGGCGGCTGCCTGCCGATCTTCGTTCAGATGCCGTTCTTCATCGCCCTGTACTGGGTGCTGCTCAGCAGCGTCGAGATGCGCGGCGCGCCCTGGCTGGGCTGGATCACCGACCTGGCGGCCAAGGATCCGTGGTTCATCCTGCCGGTGCTGATGACCGCGTCGTCGCTGATGCAGGTCTGGCTCAACCCGACGCCGCCCGATCCCATGCAGGCCAAGATGATGTGGTTTATGCCGCTGGCCTTCGGCATCATGTTCTTCTTCTTCCCGGCCGGCCTGGTGCTGTACTGGCTGACGAACAACATCCTGTCGATCGCGCAGCAGTGGGTCATCAACAAGCAGCTGGGCGTGCTGGGCAAATAGGGGCTTGGCGGTTCGGCGGATTGGCGGCTTCGTGCAGAGGTCACGGCACCGGCGGCTGATCCCCTGAACGGGGGTTGATGCCGCGGCCGGCACGACGCACGATCCGCACATGCGGGTGACCCGGTTCGATGAGAGCCGGCTCAGGAGGTCCAGGCAAGAGGTCTAAGAAGCCCTCGTGCCGCTCCACCCGCGCCATCCACGGCACCCCTGCCGGCCGCGCGCCAGAATCACAAGAACATGCGCGCCGCCGACGACCCCATCGTTGCTATCGCCTCGGCCCCCGGCCGCGGTGCGGTGGGCATCGTGCGCGCCTCGGGGCGTGATCTCTCGGCGCTGATCTTCGCCGTCTGCGGCCGGACACTGGTGCCGCGCTTGGCCACACTGCTGCCCTTTGCCGATGCCGACGGCCGCGCCCTAGACCGCGGCCTGGCGATCCACTTCCCCGCCCCGCACAGCTACACCGGTGAAGACGTGCTCGAGCTGCAGGCCCACGGCGGCCCGGTGCTGCTGCAACTGGTGTTGGCGCGCTGTCTGCAGGCGCAGCCGGGCCTGCGGCTGGCGCGGCCGGGCGAGTTCACCGAGCGCGCCTTTCTCAACGACAAGATCGACCTCGCGCAGGCCGAGGCCGTGGCTGACCTCATCGAGGCCAGCACCGAGGCCGCCGCGCGCAGCGCCGCGCGCTCGCTGTCGGGCGAGTTCTCGCAGCAGATCAACGAGCTGGCCGCGCGCACCGTCAAGCTGCGCATGCTGGTCGAGGCGACGCTGGACTTCCCCGAAGAGGAGATCGACTTCCTGGAACAAGCCGGCGCCCGCGCCCAGCTTGACGGCATCGAGGCGGCGATCGACGCCGCGCTGGCCCGTGCCAAGCAAGGCGCGCTGCTGCGCGAGGGCCTGCATGTGGTGATCGCCGGCCAGCCCAACGTGGGCAAAAGTTCGCTGCTCAACGCGCTGGCCGGCGCCGAGCTGGCGATCGTCACGGCGATCCCCGGCACCACGCGCGACAAGGTCAGCCAGACGATCCAGATCGAGGGCGTGCCGCTGCACGTGGTGGACACCGCCGGCCTGCGCCATGACCACGAGGCGGCCGACACCGTGGAGCGCATCGGCATCGAGCGCAGCTGGCAGGCCATCGGGCAGGCCGATGCGGTGCTCTTCCTGCACGACCTGTCGCGTCTGGGCGAGCCGGGCTATGACACGGCCGATGCGGCCATCGCCGCGCGGCTGCCGGCGGGCGTGCCGCGGCTGCAGATCTACAACAAGGCCGACCTCACCGGCGCCGCGAAGCCGCCAGCCGGAGGGCTGGCGATGTCGGCCCGCACAGGGGCCGGCCTGGACGCGCTGCGCCACGCGCTGCTGGAACAAGCCGGCTGGCAGGCCGCGCCCGAAGGCCTGCTGATCGCCCGCACGCGCCACGTGCAGGCGCTGCGCCGCACGCACGAGCATCTGCAGCGCGCGCAAGAACACGCTGCGGCACGTGACGCCGCGCTGGACCTGCTGGCCGAGGAACTGCGCCTGGCGCACCGCGCATTGGGCGAGATCACCGGCGAGTTCAGCAGCGAGGACTTGCTGGGCGAAATTTTTGCCGGGTTCTGCATCGGCAAGTGACCCCAAAGCGCGCGAAGGGCCGATCAGGCTTTGTAGCTGCCGCCGCTCAATGCCCCTCGAAGTCCACCAGCGTGAACAGCGCCAGCCCCGCCTCGCGCAGCTTGCGTGAGCCGCCCAGCGCGGGCAGGTCGACGATGGCCGCGCCCTCGATGACCTGCGCGCCCATGCGTTCGAGCAGTTTCTTGCCGGCCATCATGGTGCCGCCGGTGGCGATCAGATCATCGATCAGCACCACGCGATGGCCGGGGTGGACGGCGTCGGTGTGCATCTCCACCGTGGCGCTGCCGTACTCGAGCTCGTAGGTCTCTTCCACGGTGGCGTAGGGCAGCTTGCCCTTCTTGCGGATCGGGATGAAGCCCACGCCCAGCTCGTAGGCCAGCACGCTGCCGATGATGAAACCGCGTGCGTCCAGCCCGGCGATGGCGTCGGGCCGCGTCTCGAAGTAGCGGTGCACAAACTGATCGATCAGCACGCGAAAGACGCGCGGGTTGCTGAGCAGCGGCGTGATGTCTCGAAACATCACCCCCGGCGCCGGCCAATCGGGCACGGTGCGGATGTGGTCCTTGATGTACTGCGCGGGCGGGGTGCTGGGGTCGGCGGCCATGCGCCGCATCATAGGCCGCGGGTTGGCGCCAGGCTGTCGCCAGCCGCTGCGCCATTGCGCTGCCGCACCCTCAGGCGGGTGCGATGCGTCCCAGCAGCTTGACACCACCCTGCGGCAGCGCTTGCAGCACCAGGCCTTCTCCCGAGGCCGTGTTCTCGCCCACCAGGTCGTACAGCACGAACATGTGCGTCACCCAGACCTCGAATCGACTTGGCCGTTGGGCCGCGGCTTGCAACGCGCTGCGCAGCTGACCCAGGTGATCGGCGTTGGTGCGCTCCGGGCTACCGCGTGGCGAGCCCAGGGCAGCCCAGGGCTCGGCGCGGCCAAAGGCCAGGGTGGCGGTATCCACGCAGCGGCACCAGGGGCTCGACCGCACCGCCGCTGGCACCAGTTGATGCTGCGTGAACCAGGCGCCGATTCGTCGCGCCTGCTCACGGCCCTCATCGCCCAGGTTGCGCTGGGTGCTGCACGCGCCGAGCCGGAAGTCGGCGGGGTCGAAGGTGCCGGGCGCCAGGGCGTGTCGCAAGGCGACGACCACACCGCCGGCACGCAGGCGGGCCTGCAGCGCGTCGTCGGCGCGGGCAGTGCGCGCCAGGGGGGCGAGCAGGGTGGAGCACAGGAGAAGGCGGCGGGTCAGCAAGGCAAGCTCCAGGCGGGTGGTGAGATGCGGGAGGAGAAGGCGTGAAGGAACCGTTGCGAGCAGCCCGAGCTGGCATCGAGAAGCGCAGCAGGTTCATTCGTGCCTTCTTCAGCCGCGCAGCAGTTTCTCTTCGGCCAGCGCGAGCGGCTGGGGCAGGCCCGACAGCACCAGGGTGTCACCGGCGGCCAGCAGATGGCCTGGCCCGGGGACGATGACGCCGCCCTGGGCCCGCCGCACCGACACCACGCTGACCCCCACGGCGTGCAGCGCCTGGTCTTCCAAGGTCTGGCCCAGGCAGCGCGCGGCCTCGGGCAAGGTCACGCTTTGCAGGCGCGCCTGCGAGAGCTCTTCGACGGTGTCGTCGTCGGCGCCGTGAAAGTAGCCGCGCAGCAGGCTGTAGCGCGCGTCGCGCGCGTCGCGTGTGATGCGGATGACGCGCTTCATGGGCACGCCCACCAGCGCCAGCGCGTGGCCGGCCAGCATCAGGCTGCCCTCGATGGCCTCGGGCACGACCTCGGTGGCGCCGGCGGCGCGCAAGCGCTCGATGTCGGTGTCGTCGATCGTGCGCACGATCACCGGCACCGTGCGCGCATGGGCCTGCACCAGGGCCAGGATCTTCAGTGCGCTGGGCGTGTCGTGGTAGGTGACCACCACCGCCGCGGCGCGCGCCAGGCCGGCGGCCATCAGGCTTTGCAGCCGGGCGGCGTCGCCAAAGACCACGCTCTGGCCGGCAGCGGCGGCCTGGCGCACGCGGTCGGGGTCGAGGTCGAGCGCCATGTACGGAATCTTCTCGGGCGAGAGCAGCCGCGCCAGGTTTTGCCCGCTGCGGCCGTAGCCGCAAATGATGACGTGGCGCTCGGCGGCGATGGCCTTCTTGGCGATGCTGGTCAGCGCCACCGACTGCATCAGCCAGTCGCTGCTGCTGAGCTTGTTGACGATGACGTTGCTGTACAGGATGAGAAAGGGCGTGGCCAGCATTGACAGCACCATGCTGGCCAGGATGGGGCTCATCCACTCGGGTGACACGAGGCCTCGATCGGCGCCCAGGGTCAACAGCACGAAGCCAAACTCACCCGCTTGCGCCAGGTACAGGCCGGTGCGCAGGGCCACGCCAGGCGCGGCACGAAACGAGCGCGCCAGGGCCGCCACGAGCACGAACTTGGTCGCCATTGGCAGCGTCGTCAGCAGCAGCACCAGCTGCCAGTGGTCGAGCACCGGGCGCCAGTCGAGCTTCATGCCGATGGTGATGAAGAACAGGCCCAGCAGCACGTCGTGAAAAGGTCGGATGTCGGTCTCGACCTGGTGCTTGTATTCGGTCTCGGCCACCAGCATGCCGGCGACAAAGGCGCCCAGCGCCAGCGACAGGCCGGCCAGCTCGGTCAGCCAGGCCAGGCCCAGCGTGATGAGCAGCAGGTTGAGGACGAACAGCTCTTCACTCTTGCGCCGCGCCACTTGCGTGAGCCACCAGCGCATGACCTTCTGGCCACCCACCAGCAGCACGGTCAGCAGCGCCGCGGCCTTGAGCGCGGCCCAGCCCATGGCGAAGATCAGGTCCTCGGCTGGCGAGCCCAGCGCCGGGATCAGCACCAGCAAGGGCACCACGGCCAGATCCTGGAACAGCAGCACGCCCATGACGCGCTTGCCGTGTTCGCTTTCCAGCTCCAGCCGCTCGGCCATCAGCTTGACGACGATGGCGGTGGAGCTCATCGCGATGGCGCCGCCCAGCACCACCGCGCCCTGCCAGCCCATGCGCCACGGGTTGTCGGTCAGCCAGTGGTAGCCGGCCACCAACAGGCCGTGGCCGAGCAGGGTGCCGATCATGGTCAGCGCCACCTGGCTCAGGCCCAGGCCGAACACCAGCGTGCGCATGCTGCGCAACTTGGGCAGGTTGAACTCCAGGCCGATCACGAACATCAGGAAGACGACGCCGAACTCGGCCAGGTACTTGACGCTGGCGGTGTCCTTGGCCAGCGCCAGCGCGTTGGGGCCGATGAGCACGCCCACCACCAGGTAGCCCAGCATCGGCGGCAGCTTCAGCGAGCGGCAGGCCACCACGCCCAGCACGGCGGCGACGAGATACAGCAAGACGAGGGCGAGGGTCGAGGCCATGGCGGGTGCCTAGAATGTATCGAACCCTGAGCAAGCACCGTGCCCATCCCCGATCTCCGTCCACAAGCCTTCGATGCCGAGCGCGCGCTCTCGTTGGCCGCGCGCACTTTCGAGATCGAGGCGCGCGCATTGCTGGGCCTGGCCGCGCGCCAGGACGGCGGCTTTGCGCGCGCGGTGCAGGCCATGCTGGCCTGCCAGGGCCGCGTGGTGGTGATGGGCATGGGCAAGAGCGGCCACGTGGGGCGCAAGATCGCCGCCACGCTGGCGTCCACCGGCACGCCGTCGTTCTTCGTGCATCCGGCCGAAGCCAGCCATGGCGACCTGGGCATGGTGATGGCCGGCGATGTGGTGCTGGCCATCAGCAACAGCGGCGAAAGTGACGAGCTGGCCGCCATCCTGCCGGCCATCCGCCGCATCGGCGTCACCCTGGTGGCGATGACCGGGCAGGCCGACTCCACGCTGGCGCAGCACGCCGAGGTGGTGATCAGCAGCGCGGTCGATGAAGAGGCCTGCCCGCTCAACCTGGCGCCCACCGCCAGCACCACGGCGCAGATGGCGCTGGGCGATGCGCTGGCGGTGGCGCTGCTCGATGCGCGCGGCTTTCGCGAAGAAGACTTCGCGCGCTCGCACCCTGGTGGCAGCCTGGGCCGCAAGCTGTTGATGCACGTGCGCGATCTCATGCGCAGCGGCGACGACGTGCCGCGCGTCGCGCCCGCGGCGCACTTCAACGAGCTGCTGCGCGAAATGACCGGCAAGGGCCTCGGCTTCGCGGCCATCGCCGACGCCGCCGGCCGGCCGCTGGGCATCTTCACCGATGGCGACTTGCGCCGATTGATCGAGCGCGGTGCCGACCTGCGCGCGCTGACTGCGGCCGAGGTCATGCACACGGCGCCCCGTCTGGTGCGCGCCGATGCCTTGGCGGTGGATGCGGCGCAGGTCATGGAGCAACACCGCGTCACCAGCGTGCTGGTGGTCGACGCCGAGGGCGCGCTCGTCGGCGCGCTCAACTCCAACGACCTGATGCGCGCCAAGGTGATCTAGTGCCCGCGCTCGTCTTCGCGCCCGAGCTGTTGCTGCGCGCCCAGGGCGCGGGCCTGGCCATGAAGGCGGCGATCTTCGACGTCGACGGCGTGCTCACCGATGGCCGCATCTACATCGGCGAGCACGGCGAGACCGTGAAGGCGTTTTCGACGCTCGACGGCCACGGCCTGAAGCTCTTGCGTGCCGGCGGCATCGAGCCGCTGGTGATCACCGGCCGCGATTCACCGGCGGTGCGCCGCCGCGTCGCCGACCTTGGGCTGACGCACGCGGTCTACGGCGCGCATGACAAGCTGGCCGCCGCCGAGCCACTGTTGGCGGCGCTGGGGCTGGGCTGGGCCGAGGTGGCGGCGATGGGCGACGACTGGCCCGACCTGCCGCTGCTGACCCGCGCGGCGTTTGCCTGCGCGCCGGCCAACGCCCACGCCGAGGTCAAGGCGGTGGCGCATCACGTCACCGCGGCCGCGGGTGGCCACGGCGCCGCGCGCGAGCTCTGCGACCTGCTGTTGATCGCCGCGGGCCGCTACGCTGCTCTGCTGGCGTCGCACCTGCAGACGCTTGACGGGCGCTGACGCGAAGCCCCCGCATGAGCGTCGAGCTTCACCTGCCCGATCTGCCCGAGGTGCCGATCTCGCTCGGCCCGGTGGCCGGCGCGCCGCCGCGCATCGCCGCGCCTTGGCACCTGCGGCTGCGCGATGCGCTGTCGTCATACCTGCCGCTGCTGCTGATGGCCTTGCTGGCGCTGGCCACCTGGTGGCTGGTGAAGAACTCGCCGCGCGCGCCCGGTGCGCAGGCCGAGCGGCCGGTGTCGGCCGAGCCCGACTACACGATGAGCCAGTTTGCGATTGAACGCTTTGACGCCGGTGGGCGGCTCAAACTGCGCATCGAGGGCGCGCGGCTGCGCCACTTTCCGGACACCGACCGCATGGAGATCGACGATGTGCAGATCCGCGCCTACGCGCCTGATGGGCGCGTCACCCACGCCAGCGCCAAGCGTGCGCTGGGCAACGGCGATGGCAGCGAGCTGCAGTTGCTGGGCGGCGCAGAAGTCACCAGCCCGGGCGCGCCGGGCGGCGACCTCGTCATGCGCAGCGAGTTCCTGCACGCCTTCGCGGCAGTGGAGCGCATCAAGAGCCATCTGCCGGTGCGGGTGCGCATGGGCGGCACCGAGATGACGGCGGCCGGCATCGACTACGACCACGCGGCACGGCGGCTCGAGCTCAAGGGTCCGCTGCGCACCGTGCTGGCGGCGCGGGCGCGATGAGCATCAGGAGCGCGCCGTTGATATTCATCACGGGTGCGTCGAGCGGCATCGGCCAGGCGCTGGCCGCACGGTACGCGCGCGCCGGCTGGCGGCTGGCGCTGGGGGCACGCCGTGTGGCCGAGGTTCAGGCCTGGGTCGACGCGCAGGGCCTGGGCGCCGAGCGCGCGTGCGTCTACCGCGCGGACGTGGCCGATGTCGACAGCATCGTCGCCGCCGGCCGCGACTGCATTGCACGCCAGGGTCTGCCCGACGTGGTCATCGCCAACGCCGGCATCAGCGCCGGTATGGACAGTGCCGAGCGTGCCGATCTCGACGTGCTGCGCGACATCCTGGCCACCAACAATGTCGGCCTGGCCGCCACCTTCCACCCCTTCCTGCGCGCCATGCGCCAGCGCGGCAGCGGCACGCTGGTGGGCATCGCGAGTGTGGCCGCCATCCGTGGCCTGCCCGGGCACGGCGCCTACAGCGCCAGCAAGGCCGCGGTGGTGGCCTATTGCGAGAGCCTGCGCGGCGAATGCCGCCGCCAAGGCGTGAAGGTGGTGACGCTGCTGCCGGGCTACATCGCCACGCCGCTGACGGCGAAAAATCCGTACTCGATGCCCTTTCTGATGCAGGCCGACGACTTTGCCGATTGCGCCTTCCGCGCCATCGCCGCCGGTGCCAGCTATCGCGTCATCCCGTGGCAGATGGCCATCGTGGCCAAGGTCTTGCGGCTGCTGCCCAACGCGGTGTACGACCGGCTGATGGCCCAGCGCGGCCGCAAGCCTCGTCGCGCCTGAGTTGACCCCGCGCAAGCCCGGGGCTTGACGCGGCCGTGCGAGCATCGAGCCCATGATCGACGTCGTCGTCCTCTTCTTCCTGCTTGGCGTGCTGGCGCGCCTGGTCAAGAGCGACCTGCGGCTGCCCGAGGCGCTGTACGAAACGCTCTCGATCTACCTGCTGCTGGCCATCGGCCTCAAGGGCGGCATCGAGCTCAGCAAGCAGCCGCTGGCGGCGCTGGCGCCGCAGGTGGCGGCCTGCATGGCGCTGGGCTTTGCGATCCCCTTCGCGCTGTTTCCGCTGGCGCGCGCGCTGCGGCTGACGGGTGCCGATGCCGCCGCGTTGGCAGCGCACTACGGCTCGGTCAGCGTGGTCACGTTCGCGGTGGCGACTGCGGCGCTGACGCGCCAGGGCATCGCCTACGAGAGCCACGCCGCGCTGTGGGTGGCCGTGATGGAGGCCCCGGGGCTGGTGGCGGGCATCCTGTTGGCGCGCGCATCGGCACGCGGCGCCGGCCCGGGCGCGGCCGTGCGCAGCGGCTGGGGCGAGTTGCTGCACGACGTATTTTTTGGCAAGAGCGTGCTGCTGCTGCTGGGCGGGCTGGCCATCGGGGCCATCGCCGGCGAGGAGGGCACGGCGCCGATCAAGGCGGTCTTCATCGACCCGTTCAAGGGCGTGCTGGCGCTGTTCCTGCTGGAGCTCGGCCTGGTGGCCGGTGCGCGGCTGGGCGAGGTGCGCCGCTTCGGCGCCGTGGTGCTGGTGATCGGCCTGGGCGCGCCGCCGCTGCTGGCGCTGGCCGGCGCGCTGGTCGCCCTGGCGCTGGGCCTGAGCACCGGTGGCGTGGCGCTGCTGGCCACGCTCGCGGCCAGCGCCAGCTATATCGCCGCGCCGACGGCGATGCGCATCGCCGTACCCGAGGCCAACGCGGCGCTGTCGATCACGGCGGCGCTGGGCATCACGTTTCCGTTCAACGTCGTGATCGGCATCCCGCTGTACATCCGGCTGGCACAGGGGCTCACCGCATGAAGCTCGTCAAGCATCCCAAGACACTGCTGGTCATCGTGGCCGAGGCGGTGCTCGAGAAGAACCTGGTGCGCGACGCCAGCGCGCGCGGCGCGCAGGGTTGGAGCGTGGCCGAGGTGCATGGCGCCGGCCACGACGGCGTGCGCGAAGGCGCGTGGGAAGCCGACCGTACGATCGAGCTGCGACTGATCTGCGACGAAGCAGTGGCCGATGCCATCGCCGAACACGTGTTGGCCGTCTACGCGCCGCACTACGAGGTAGCGATGCACTTCAGCGCCGTGTGGGTGCTGCGCCCCGACCGCTTCTAGGCGCGGCAACGAAAAAGGCGCCCTCGGGCGCCTTTTATCGCGAGCTGACGGGCTGATCAGTAGCCGCCGCGGCTGCCACCGCCGCCGCCGCCATAACCGCCACTGCCGCCGCCACCGCCGCTGCGGCTGCCACCACCGCCGCCACCGCCGTAGGGGCTACGGCCACCGCCGCCGCCGCCACCGCCGTAGGGGCTGCGGCCACCACCACCACCGGCACCACCGCCGCCAGCGCCACCGCCACCGCCACCACTGCCGTAGCCACCGCCACCGCCACTGCTGCCACCACCGTAGCCGCCGCGGCTGCCACCTGCACCGCCGCCGCCGCCGCCACCACCAAAGCCACCCGGACGCTCTTCGCGCGGGCGGGCCTCGTTGACGACGATCGCGCGGCCGTCGACCGGCTGACCGTTCATGCCGTTGATGGCCGCTTGGGCCTCTGCATCAGAGCCCATTTCGACGAAACCGAAGCCTTTGGAGCGGCCGGTCTCGCGGTCCATCATGACCTTGGCGGAAGTGACGGTGCCGAATTGCGAAAAAGCCTGGAGCAGCGACTCGTCGCGCACCGAGTAAGCCAGATTACCGACGTAAAGTTTGTTTCCCACGGGGAGCCCTTAAAAGATCCAATAAAACCATGCGGAGCTCAACCCTGCGAGAACCATTCAAGCGAAAGGTGCGGCTGCCAGACACAGACTATCTATTATGGGTGTCACCGCGCCCTGCCTGTAATGCGGTGCCGCGTCAAGTGTTGTTTTGACGCCCCGTGGCAAACCCTCGAACTAGGGGTGTCTCGCTCGGCATGAGGCTTCCGTGCGCAAAGGCCGCGCGTCGAGCGGTGACCAAGCATGCCTACCATCGCGCCATGGACCTGCTCAAGCCACTGATTGCGCTGCTCGCGATCGTCAACCCGATTGGCGTCGTGCCCTTCTTCATCCACTTCACGCAGGCCTTCACGCGTGAGCAGCGGCGGCAGACGATTCGGGTCACCGCGTTCACGGTGTTCGTGGTTATCGCCGTCAGCGCCGTGGCCGGGCTGAAGATCATCGAGTTCTTCGGCATCTCGCTGGCCTCGTTCCAGGTTGGCGGTGGCACGCTGCTGCTCATCAGCTCGCTGGCCATGCTCAACGCGCAGCCGGCCGAGAGCAAGCCGGGCGATGTCAGCGAGGGCCAGGAGAAGGTCGACGCCGGCGCGAGCATCGCCGTGGTGCCATTGGCGATCCCACTGCTCACCGGGCCGGCCACCATCTCCACCATGGTCATCTACGCCGAGAAGACGCGCCACGTCTGGGAGCTGGCGGCGCTGGTGGCCTATGGCGTGGTCATTGCGCTGGTCACCTATGCGGTGTTCTCGGCCTCGGGCCGCATCGCCAAGGTGCTGGGGCGCACCGGCATCAATGTGATGACACGGCTGATGGGCCTGATCCTGGCGGCCATGGCGGTGGAGTTGCTGGCTGACGGACTGGTCAAACTGTTTCCGGTGCTGGCCACTCAACTGGCGCGATGACGTGATGAACGAAGACGGCGCGGTCTTCGACTTCATCGTCGTTGGCGGCGGCACCGCGGGCTGCCTGCTGGCCAACCGGCTGTCCGCCGAGCCGCGCTGCCGCGTGCTGCTGATCGAGGCCGGCGGCCGCGACAACTACCACTGGATCCACATCCCGGTGGGCTACCTTTACTGCATTGGCAACCCGCGCACCGACTGGCTGTACGCCACGGAGCCCGATCCCGGACTCAACGGCCGCGCACTGCGCTACCCGCGCGGCAAGGTGCTGGGCGGCTGCAGCAGCATCCACGGCATGATCTACATGCGTGGTCAGGCGCGTGACTACGACGGCTGGGCCGCCGCCACGGGCGACGCCGCCTGGCGCTGGAGCGAGTGCCTGCCCCACTTCATGCGCCACGAAGACCACTGGCGCGGCGCCAGCGCGCACCACGGCGCCGGCAACGAGTGGCGGATCGAGCGCCAGCGCCTGAGCTGGGAGATCCTGGATGCCTTCGCCAGCGCGGCACGCGAGGCCGGCATCCCGGCCACCGACGACTTCAACCGTGGCGACAACGAGGGCGTGGCTTACTTCGAGGTCAACCAGCGCGCCGGCGTGCGCTGGAACACCACCAAGGCCTTCCTGCGTCCGGCGCGTGCTCGGCCCAACCTGCGGGTGATGACGGACGCGCACGTCTCGCGCGTGCTCATCGAGCATGGGCGTGCCGTCGGTGTCGAGCTGCTGCCGGCCGGCGGCGACGCGCCGGTGCAGGTGCGCGCGGCGCGCGAGGTGGTGCTGGCGGCTGGCGCCATCGGCACGCCGCAGATCCTGCAGCTGTCGGGCGTCGGCCCGGGTGCGCTGCTGCAACAGCACGGCGTACCCGTGGTCCATGAACTCGATGGCGTGGGCGCCAACCTGCAGGACCACCTGCAGATCCGCGCCGTGTTCGAGGTCGACGGCGTGAAGACGCTCAACACGCTCGCCCACTCGCTGTGGGGCAAGGCCGGCATCGCGCTCGAGTACCTGCTCAAACGCAGCGGCCCGATGAGCATGGCGCCATCGCAGCTCGGCGCTTTCACGCGCAGTTCGCCGGGCCACGCCTGGCCCAACCTCGAGTACCACGTGCAGCCGCTGAGCCTGGACGCCTTTGGCCAGCCGCTGCACCGCTTCAACGCCTTCACCGCCAGCGTTTGCAACCTGAATCCGGGTTCGCGCGGCACGGTGCAGATCCGCAGCCCGCGGCCGCAGGACGCGCCGCGCATCCAGCCCAACTACCTGTCGACCGACGATGACCGGCAAGTGGCGGCCGACTCGCTGCGCCTGACGCGGCGCATCGTTGCCCAGCCCGCGCTGGCAAAGTACCGGCCGCGTGAGGTCAAGCCCGGCGTTCAGTTCCAGAGCGACGCCGAACTGGCGCGGCTGGCCGGCGACATCGCCACGACGATTTTTCACCCGGTCGGCACAACGAAGATGGGCGCGGCCAGCGATGCGATGGCGGTGGTCGATTCGCATCTGCGGGTGTACGGCGTTCGGGGCTTGCGCGTGGTCGATGCCGGGGTGATGCCCCTGATCACCAGCGGCAACACCAACTCGCCGACGCTGATGATTGCCGAGAAGGCCGCCGCGTGGATTTGCAATGGCGACTGAATTTGCCACAGCGCTGCCGCCAGAGGCGGGAAATCCCGCATAAGGCGATGCGCTTGCGGGCGCTACAGTAGCGCCGTGCGACCAGGCTGACAGGCCTGGACGCGAGGAGCCGAGGAGACACGAGAGAGCCTGATAATCAAAAATGAAATCCTGAAGAAGCTGTTCACAAAAACAGTTTTTTCCTTAAAGCGCTGG
>JANPMR010000520.1:0-1774 GCA_031427055.1 Rubrivivax sp. | reverse complement strand
GCGGGTGACGCCACCGGCGGCGCCATCGCGCGGCGCTTTGCGCGCGAGGGCTACGTCACCTGCGTCACGCGGCGCCAGGCCGACAAGCTCGAGCCCCTGGTGCAATCTATCCGTGACGCCAATGGCGAGGCCTGGGGCTTTGGTTCTGACGCCCGCGACGAGGCCGCCGTGATGGCCTTGTTCGCGCAGATCGAGGACGAAGTCGCGCCCATCGAGGTGGTGGTGTTCAACGTCGGCGCCAACGTGCAGTTCAAGGTCACCGACACCACCGAGCGCGTCTACCGCAAGGTCTGGGAGATGGCTGCGCTGGCCGGCTTCCTGGTCGGCCGCGAGGCGGCGCGTGTGATGGGCCCGCGCGGCCGAGGCACCATCCTGTTCACCGGCGCCACGGCCAGCCTGCGCGGCAGCGCCGGCTTCTGTGCCTTTGCCGGCGCCAAGCACGCGCTGCGCGCGCTGGCGCAGAGCCTGGCGCGCGAGATGGGGCCGCAAGGCGTGCACGTGGCGCATGTGGTGATCGACGGCGCCATCGACACCGCCTTCATTGCCGAGAATTTTCCGCAGCGCTACGCGCTCAAGGACAAGGAGGGCATCGTCAACCCCGAGCACATTGCGCAGGCCTACTGGCAACTGCATTGCCAGCCCCGCAGCGCCTGGACGCATGAGATGGACCTGCGGCCATGGATGGAAACCTGGTAAGGCGAGGAGCACGTGATGAATGACAAGACCGTCGAGTTCTTCTTCGACTTCGGCAGCCCCACGACCTATCTCGCGTACACGCAGCTGCCGCGCATCGCGCGCGAGACCGGCGCTACGCTGATGTACCGGCCGATGCTGCTGGGCGGCGTGTTCAAGGCCACCGGCAACGCCAGCCCGGTGACGGTGCCGGCCAAGGGCCGCTGGATGGGCGGTGACATCGCGCGCTGGGCGCAGCGTTGGGGCGTGCCCTTCGCCTTCAACCCGCACTTTCCGATCAACACGCTGACGCTGATGCGCGGCGCGGTCGGGCTGCAAATGCGCCAACCGGCGGACTTTGAGCGCTACGTCGAGGCGGTGTTCAAGGCCATGTGGGTGCAGCCGCGCAAGCTGGGCGACGCGGGTGAACTTGGCGCCGTGCTCACGCAGGCCGGGCTTGACGCGGCAGCCTTTGGCGCGCTGGTGGCCGACCCCGAAGTCAAGGCGGCGCTGATGGGCAACACCGAAGAAGCGGTGGCGCGCGGCGTCTTTGGTGCGCCCACATGTTTTGTCGGCGGCGAGATGCACTTCGGCCAGGACCGGCTCGACTTCGTGCGCGAAGCGCTCGGCGGCTGATTCAGGCCGGCACGCCGGCGCGCTGCTGTCGACGCAGCCGCGCCAGCAGCACCAGCACGATCGTCAGGTTGACGAGGTTCCAGGCCACGCCGTTGATGAAGGCCGCGTCGTAGCTGCCGGTCAGGTCGAAGACCTTGCCCGACATCCAGCCGCCCAGCGCCATGCCGAACAGCGTGGCCATCAGCACGGTGCCGACACGGGCGCCGGCCTCGGCCGGCGGAAAGTGCTCGCGCACGATGATCGCGTAGCTGGGCACGATGCCGCCCTGGAAAAGGCCGAACAGCGCCGAGATGAGGTACAGCGACACCAGGCCGTCGAAGGGGATGAAGAGCAGCAGCGCCACGCCCTGCAGCACCGAGCCCAGCAGCAGCGTGCGCAGGCCGCCGATGCGGTCGCAGATGAGGCCCGAGACGATGCGGCTGACGATGCCGCAGGCCAGCATCAGGCTCAGCATCTCGGCACCGCG
>JANPMR010000519.1:0-7564 GCA_031427055.1 Rubrivivax sp. | reverse complement strand
TCGGGCGCGGGCTGGCAGAAGTGCATCACCGGCGCGGCGATCTCGTTTAGATCGAGGTCGGTGCGCACGCCGGCAAACTGTGCCGGGCGGTCACGCCGCGGCACGACGCCGAAGGTCTCGTAGTCGTGCCAGAAGAAGCTGTTGTCGACCATGGCCGCGACGATAGCGCAGCGCCTGCCCGCGGGCCGACGGCCGGCCTACAGCCGCTCGACGACGACGCTGCCGATCGAGTAGCCGGCGCCGAAGGAACAGATCACGCCCACGTCGCCCGGCTTGAGGTCTGCGTGGTGCTGGTGGAAGGCGATGATCGAGCCCGCGCTGGCGGTGTTGGCGTACTCGCCCAGGATGACGGGCGCGAGGTCGTCGCCCACGTCCTGCCCCACCAGCTTGCGCAGGATGAACTGGTTCATGCCCAGGTTGGCCTGGTGCAGCCAGTAGCGCCGCACGCCCGTGGGCTCGAAGCCCAGCGCGTGCAGGTGCGATTCGATGTGCGCCGCGGCCATCGGCACCACCTCTTTGAAGACCTTGCGGCCCTCTTGCATGAAGGTCTTGTCGCGCGCGTCCGGGTCGGTGTCTTCGCAGCGGTTGAGAAAGCCGGCGTTGTTGCGGATGTTGTTGCTGTACTGCGTGACCAGGCGCGTGCCCAGGATGCGCCAGCGGTCCGTCGCGGTGGCGGCGTCCTCGGCCTCGACGATCACCGCGGTGCAGACGTCGCCAAAGATGAAGTGGCAGTCGCGGTCGCGCCATTCCAGGTGCGCCGAGGTGATCTCGGGGTTGACCACCAGCACGCACTTCGCCGAGCCCGAGCGCACGGCGTTGGCCGCCTGCTCGATCGCAAAGGTGGCCGAGCTGCAGGCCACGTTCATGTCGAAGCCGTAGCCGCCCGCGCCCACCGCGGCCTGGATCTCGCAGGCCATCGCCGGGTAGGCGCGCTGCATGTTGGCCGCGGCGCAGAGCACGCCATCGATGTCGGCGCCGGTCTTGCCGGCGGCGGCCATGGCCTTCTTGGCAGCATCGACCGCGATCTCGGCCATCAGGCTCAGCTCGCTGTCGGGCCGCGGCTCGAAGTGCGGCCGCATGCGCGTGGGGTCGAGCACGCCGGCTTTGTCGATGACGTAGCGCTGGCGGATGCCCGAGGCCTTCTCGATGAACTCGACGCTGCTGTGCACCAGGGCCGGCAACTCGCCGGCGGCGATCTTGTCGGCGTGCTTGGCGTTTTGCAGATCGGCGTAGGCGTTGAAGGCCAGCACCAACTCGGCATTGGTGATGATGTGCGGCGGCTGGTAGAGCCCGGTGCCGGAGATGACGACGTTCTTCATGGCGCGGGAGTTTAGGCCGATGCGGCCGGCGCGGCATCGGCGGCAACCCGGCGGGCGGCGCGCTCGCCGCCCTGCCCGGCCGCTACTTTCGCGTCGTCTTCTTGGCCGCGCCGCCCGACTGCAGCGCCTCGCTCATGCCCAGCAGCACGCCGCTGACCATCGCGCTGTAGCTCTCGGCCATGGCCTGCGCGGCGCGCATCGACGCGGCGCGGCTGCTGCGCACCGCCGTCTGCATCTGCTCGGCCATCTGCTCGGCGGTCGTGGCCGCCTGCGCACCCGACAGCGTGCCGCCGGCCTGCATCTTCTCGAGCACCTGGCCCCAGGCGCCGGCCATCGGTGCACCGGCACCCGCCGCCGTCTTCTTGAGCGTGGCGAAGAGCGTGTCTTCCATCTTCTCCAGATCGCCCAGCGCCTTGGCGAGATGCTTCTCACGCAGGTCGGCGCCCTGCGCCATCAACGTGGACAGCGCCGTGCGGTTGGCTTCCACCGCCTTGAGCAGCGCGTCGTCCATGCCGGCCACCGCCTGGTCGAGCAGGCTCTCGGGGTTGATGCCTGCGCCCAGGTTCTTGGCCGCACCGGCGCTGGCGGCTTCGGACACCGCCTTGAGCGCAGCGCGAATGTTCTTCAGTGTCAACTCGCGGCCCTGCAAAGAGGCCAGCGTGGCCTCGCCCGCGGCCTTGCGCAACTGCTCGCCGCCACGGGCGGTGGCGGTCTCGAACTGGGCGATCAGGGCGTCGGCATCGAACATGGGCTTGGGCATGGTGGGCTCCCGGGTTGAGGTGGCCGCATGCTCGCACCGCCGGCTTACACCGGCAATACAGGCCGACAGTCAGGCCGCCGCGCTCCCCTAACATCGCGTGCCCGGTGCTGACGGGTGCCGTCAAAGGGTTCCATGAGCATCGAAATCGTCGCCGCCATCCTGTTTGCCGTGGCGCTGGTGCATACCTTCTCGAGCAAGTACTTCGAGAACCTGGCACACCGGCATCCCCGCCACGCCGGCCTGCTGCACCTGCTGGGCGAAGTCGAGGTCGTGTTCGGCTTCTGGGCCACGGTGTTGATCGTGGTGATGGCGTTTTCGCAGGGCCGCGCTCAGGCCGTGAGCTACGCCGAGTCGCGCCAGTTCACCGAGCCGCTGTTCGTCTTCGTCATCATGGTCGTGGCAGCCTCAAAGCCGATCCTGGCGGCTGTGACGGCCAGCGTCGCGGCGCTCGCCCGGCGCTTGCCCTGGCCTACCGCCGTGGCTCAGACCTGGCTCTGCCTGGGCTTTGTGCCGCTGGTGGGCTCGCTCATCACCGAGCCCGCAGCCATGACGCTGGCGGCCCTGCTGCTGCGCCCGCTGGTCTTCGACCGGGCGCTGCCCGAGCGGCTCAAGTACGCCGCAATCGGCGTGCTGTTCGTCAACATATCGATCGGCGGCACGCTGACATCCTTTGCCGCGCCGCCGGTGCTGATGGTGGCCGACGCCTGGGACTGGAACAGCGCCTTCATGGCCAAGACCTTCGGCTGGAAGGCAGCGATCGCGGTGCTCATCAACGCCTCGGCCGTGACCTGGATGATGCGCAGCCATCTCGCCAGTGCGGCGCCTGCGGCCCCTGCGCCGGGCGGCGACGGCGAGGCGCCCATGCCGGCCTCGGTGATCGGCATCCACCTCGCCTTCCTGGTCGGCGTGATTGCCTTCGCGCACCACCCGGTCATTTTCATCGGCCTGTTCCTGCTCTTCCTGGGCTATGCGCAGGCCTACGAGCGCTACCAGTCGCCATTGATTCTGAAAGAGGCGCTGCTGGTCGGCTTCTTTCTTGCCGGCCTGGTGGTGCTGGGCGGCATGCAGCAGTGGTGGCTGCAGCCTATCGTCTCCAGCCTGGCGCCCACCGCGCTGTTCTTTGGCGCGCTGGGGCTGACGGCGATCACCGACAACGCGGCGCTGACCTACCTGGGCTCGCTGATCGAAGGCATCTCCGACCCGGCCAAGTACATGCTGGTTGCCGGTGCCGTGGCCGGCGGCGGCCTGACCGTGATCGCCAACGCGCCCAACCCAGCTGGGGCAGCGCTGCTCAGGCGCGGCTTCGAGGACGAGTCGATCGGCGCCGGCGGGCTGCTGCTCGGCGCCTTGCCGCCTACGGCCGTGGCGGCGGCGGCCTTCCTGCTGCTGTGACGCTGGCGCCTGAGAAGGCGTCAGCTACTCATCCGCATTGGCCGACGTAACCGCAACTGGTGCAGAAGTCGCAACCGTCCTTGTGGATGACGGCGGCGCTGGCGCATTCGGGGCACACCTTGCCGGCCATCGGCCGCGGCTCGGCGTTGGCGCCGCCGGCGGGAACGGCGAGCACGCCCATCTGCTGCAGCGGCAGCCCGCCTTCGTCCAGCACGCCCAGCATCGCGTAGCGGTGGATGATCAGCCGCGCCAGGTAGGCCACGGTGGAAGGCCACATCTGCTGGCGGCGCTCGCCCGGCACGAAGGCCATGAACTGGCCCAGCGGCTCGGCGTAGTTGAGCAGCTTGCGCAGCTTCATGCCCACCCAGGCCGGGTCGACGACGCGCATGTCGAGTGAGAGCACGCGCGCCAGGCCGTCCAGCGCGCGCGGGTAATTGCCCGAGAAGCCCACGGCGCAGGGCCGCGTGACGGTGCCGCCGTCGGGTGTGGGCAACGTCACTTCCTTGAGCGTGAGCGTGAACACTTCGCCAGTGGCTGGGTTGTCGATGTCGACCGCCCAGGCCAGCGTGCCCGAGGTGCCGGTGCGTGGCTCGTCGCGGCTGAACATGGCGTCGATCACCGGTGTCGGGCCGCCATCTTCCAGCGCGCCGAGTTGTTTGCAGCGCCAGCGCAGCACCGCCGCCATCGCCGCCACCACGCCGGCGAACGGGCGCTTGTCGCCGTGGGGCGGAAACGCCATGTCGAAGGCGCGTTCCTCGGCCACGGTGGCCAGCGCATCGAGCTTCAGGCGCAGCCAGGCGGCGTCATTCGTGCGCAGATCCATCGACAGCGACTTGGCCAGCGCGCCCAGGCCGCGCGGCTGCTCGGCACCGTTGACCCAGACCTCGAAAGGCCGCGGCGGCGTGCCCTCTTCGCCGACGAAGAGCGCGAAGTCGCCGAAGGGGTGCTGGATCATGAAGGTCCAGCTCGGGTTGCCACCGGGCAGATCGGGCCGGCCGGGCCAGCGCAGGCTGGCCAGCACCGGCGCGGGCAGGCGATCCAGCGCCAGGCGGCGGTTGGTGTCGACGATGCGCAGCGGCTCGGTCGGCGTGGCGGTGACGCTGAGCACGCTGCCCAGCACGGCGTTGGGCCGGTAGGTGGCCAGACCCGTGAGGCCAGCGCGCCAGGCCTGCAGGTACCGATCCGGGAACGCGGCGTAGGGGTAGTCGGCCGGCACGTTGACGGTCTTGCTGATCGCGCTGTCGACGAAGGGCGCCACCGCGGCCACCATCGCGGCGTGCGCTTGCGCCGACATCTCCAGCGCCGTCACGAAGGCCGACGTGAGCGGCGCGTCAACGCCCTTGAGATGCCGGTACAGGCGCCACGCGTGGTCTTCGACCGCGTACTCTTTCAGGCTGCCGTCGCCCTGGCGCTTCTTGCGCGTGTAGCGCCAGCTGAAGGCCGGCTCGACGCCATTGCTGGCGTTGTCGGCAAAGGCCAGGCTGATGGTGCCGGTGGGCGCGATGCTCAACAGGTGCGAGTTGCGCAGGCCGGTCGCGCGGATGCGCTCGCGCAGCGCGGCCGGCAGTCGGCTGGCGAAGCGGTTGCCCGACAGCAGCAGGTCGGCATTGAAGAGCGGGAAGGCGCCGCGCTCGGCCGCCAGGTCGACGCTGGCTTCGTAGGCGGCGTCGCGCATCACCTCGGCGATGCGCGCGGCTTGGGTGCGCGCCGGCGCCTCGTCGTAGCGCAGGCCCAGCATCACCAGCGCGTCGCCCAGGCCCGTGAAGCCCAGCCCGATGCGGCGCTTGCGGCGCGCTTCTTCCTGCTGCTGCGCCAGCGGCCAGACGGTGGCCTCGAGCACGTTGTCGAGCATGCGCACGGCCACTTTTGCGACGGCGATGAAGGCGGCTTCGTCGAAGCGCGCGGCCGGCTCGAACGCGTCGCGCACGAAGCGCGTGAGGTCGATCGAGCCCAGGCAGCAGCAGCCGTAGGGGGGAAGTGGCTGTTCACCGCAAGGATTCGTGCACGCAATCGTCTCGCAGTAACCCAGGTTGTTGTCGCGGTTGATGGCGTCCAGGAAGAGCACGCCGGGCTCGGCGTGGTCGTAGGTGGACCGCATGATCTGGTCCCACAACTCGCGCGCCGGCAGGCGCCGGTAGACCCAGGTGGTGCTGCCGTCGGGCTCGGTGCGCAGCTGTGCGCCGGCGGCCTTGTGCGCGGCGCCGGGTTCGGCGCGGTGCAGCAGTTCAACCTGGCCGTCCGCCGTCACCGCTTCCATGAAGGCGTCAGTGATGCCGATCGAGAGGTTGAAGTTCTTCAGCTCGCCCTGGTCCTTGGCGTGGATGAATTCCTCGATGTCCGGGTGGTCGCAACGCAGCACGCCCATCTGCGCGCCGCGGCGTGCGCCGGCCGACTCGACCGTCTCGCAAGAGCGGTCGAACACACGCATGTAGCTCACCGGCCCCGAGGCGTTGCTCTGCGTGCTGCCGACCCAGGCGCCGCGCGGCCGGATGCGGCTGAAGTCGTAGCCCACGCCGCCGCCGCGACGCATGGTCTCGGCGGCTTCGGCCAGCGCGGTGTAGATGCCGGGGTGGCCGTCCTCGCTGCTCGCGATGCTGTCGCCCACCGGCTGCACGAAGCAGTTGATGAGCGTGGCCGCCATGCCGGTGCCGGCCGCCGACTGCACGCGCCCGGCGGGCACGAAACCGGCCGCCAGGGCCTCGGCGAAGCGGGCCTCCCAATGCGCGCGGCGTTCGGGAGCCTCGACGGCGGCCAGTGCCTGAGCCACGCGCCGATGCACGTCGGCCACCGTGCGTTCTTCGCCCTTGGCGTACTTTTCGGCCAGCACCTCGGTGCTGATGTCCTGGGCTGGCAAGGCAGCGGCCCTCGTGGGGGTGGCGGTCTGGGTGGATGTCATGGTGCAACGGAGCCTGGATGCTCACGCCGGAAGAGGTGGAAAGTCAGGCCGGTGCGGGCGAGACCGGGGTGAGCAGACGCTCGAGCAGGTCGCGAACGCTGCGGATTTGCTCCCCAAAGGGTAGCGCACCGACGCCGCGGAAGAAAAGTCCCTTCTTGACGTCGCCACGCAAGGCGGCGGCAAGCTGGTTGTCGATGCAGAACTGGCCCCAGCCCTGCAGGCCGTCGCGCAGCCCGCATTGGGCCAGGCAGTCGAAGCTCTTGGTGCAGCGGCTCTTGACGTGGGCCACGGCCTGCAGCTTGTGTTCGATCTTCAGATAGGCGCGCAGCCAGGGCGTGCCCACGGCGCGCGCGGGCAGGCCGGCAACGCTGGTGAATTCGACCATCTCGACATCCTGCGCCTGGGCCAGCACGCGCTTGAATTCCGGGTGCGCGTCGCCCTCCAGCGTGACGGCAAAGGGCGTGCCGAGTTGCACCGCCGCGGCGCCCAGGCCTTGCAGGCGGGCGATGTCTTCGCAAGTGCGGATGCCGCCGGCCGCAATGAGCGGGATCTCTCGCTCGATGCCGGCGGCGCGGAAGAAGGCCAGCGACTGCGGAATCACGTTCTCGAAATCAAAGCGCGGGTCGTTCAGATCGGCGATGCGCGCCGCGCCCAGGTGGCCGCCGGCCAGCCGCGGATGCTCGATGACGATGGCGTCGGGCAGGCGCTTCTTGCGCTCCCACTTCTTCACGATCAGCTGCACGCCGCGGGCGTCGGACAAGATCGGGATCAGTGCGGCCCGGGGATGGTCCTGCGCCAGATCGGGCAGGTCCAGCGGCAGCCCGGCGCCCACGACGACGGCGTCGATGCCGGACTCGAGCGCGCGCCGCACCGACGCCGCATAGCTGCTCACCGCGCGCATCACGTTGATGGCCAGCAGGCCGTGGCCGCCAGAGCGTTGGCGCGCGGCAAGGACCTCGCGCGCGATGGCCTCGAGGTTGGCCTCGTCGATGGCTCGCTTGGCGCTTTCGCCCGGCGGCAGGCCGCGTGTGCGCTCCATCAGATCAGGGTGGTGGGGGGGCCGGGGGGCGCGGGTGTGGGGGGCCACCCCCCCCAGCGCCCCCCCCGCACCCGCCCCGCGCGGCGCCGCCCCCCCCACACCCAAGCCCCCCCGCACCACCCGCCCCCGCGTGCGCCCCCCCCCCGGGGGGGGCCCCC